>NZ_AZSV01000112.1:0-12038 GCF_000582595.1 Pseudomonas sp. BAY1663 | reverse complement strand
CCAGTCCGGTATCCCCCCACGAAGATCCAAGCACGAATAGCTTGCGCCCAAGCAAACCCACGCTCCGAGAGACAGTTACACTGATGGCCAACTGCACCCTCCAGCATGGTGGCCAATGACCCTGGAATTCCTCCTCAACCTCGCCACGGCACTCGGCGTCGGCCTGCTGATCGGCACCGAGCGCAGCTGGAGCGGTCGCGACAGCGTCGGCCAGGAACTGGTAGCCGGTATCCGCACCTTTGGCCTGGTCGGCCTGTTCGGCGGTCTCGCGACCCTCAGTGTCGCCCATCTCGGCGTCCTCGCCTGGGCCACGATGTTCGCCATGCTGGCCTTGCTGGTGACCGCCGGTTACGTGATCGATGCCCGCAGCAGCGGCGACCACGGCATGACCACCGAGGTCGCATTGCTGCTGACCTTCCTCCTCGGCAGCCTGGCCGTCGCCGAGAGCCGGCAGTTGGCCGCAGCCTGCGCCATCGTGGTGGCGTTACTGCTGAGCCTGAAAGCGCGTCTGCACCAGGCCCTGCAGCGGCTCAGCGAAGCCGAACTGGGTGGCGCGCTGAAGATGCTGTTCATCTCGGTGGTCCTGCTGCCGGCGCTGCCGGACCAGGGCTATGGCCCCTGGCAAGCGCTCAATCCCTATACCACCTGGATGATGGTCGTACTGATCGCCGGCATCGGCTTCGCCGCCTATGTGGCGATCCGCATCCTCGGTACCCGCCATGGCCTGATGGTCACCGCCCTGCTCGGCGGCACCGTCTCCTCCACCGCGATGACCATGACCCTCGCCCGCCTGAACTCGGCGGCACTGCGCCCGGCGTTGGCGGCGGGCCTGCTGGCCACTTCGGCGTTGATGTTCCCGCGGATACTGCTGGAGGTCGGGCTGGTCAATCCGGCGCTGCTTCCCGGCCTCGTCGTCCCCCTCGCGTGCGCGGGCGCCGTCTACGCCGCCGGCGCGCTCCTGTACTACCTGCGTGCCGCGCGCAAGCCCGAAGATCCGGCGGAGCCACCACTGAAGAACCCCTTCGAGCTGGGCCCGGCACTGCGCTTCGCCGCGCTGCTGGTGATCATCCTGCTGCTGGTGGAAGGCGCGCGGCGCTGGCTCGGCGATGTCGGCATCTATCTGGTTTCGCTGCTCTCGGGGCTGACCGACGTGGATGCGATCACCCTGTCGCTGGCCAACAATGCCCAGGGTGAACTGAGCCACGAGGTGGCCGTGCGCGGTATTTTCCTCGCCGCATTCAGCAACAGCCTGGTCAAGGGCATGCTGATCGCCATGATCGGCGGCCGCGAACTGGCCCTGCGCACGCTGCCGGTCATGGCTGCCGGCCTGCTCACCGGCCTGGCGGTTCTGCTGCTGCGCTGAATGCGTGACGTTGGGCTTCGCTGGCGCTCAGCCAACCTACGCGCTGCCGCTTTTCATGGGCTTGGCCCAAGGCGATGCTTTTCAAGCTCCAGGCTTTGGGCAGCCCTTCGGCCTGCATCGCCGTGAGGTCGCGCCTCTCACCGGGTTCGGCGGAAATCGCTGCTCTTGTGGGAGGCCCGGCCTCGGGGCGATGCTTTTCAGGCTTCAGGCTTCAGGCTTCAGGCTTCAGGCTTTGGGCGGCCCTTTGGCCTGTATCGCCGCGAGGGGGCACCTCGTCCACCAGGTCCGCCCCTGCCCGCTCCAGCCAGTCGCCGGGCAGGCGTTTGCTCGCCCGCGCGCCCAGCGACTTGAGCTGCTCGGCACGCCCGACCAGGTTGCCCCGGCCGTCGCTGAGCTTGTTGCGCGCCGATAGATAGGCGCGATCCAGCTGCTGCAGGCGGTTGCCGATCTCGTCGAGATCCTGGATGAAGGCCACGAACTTGTCATACAGCGCACCGGCCCTCTCGGCGATCTCGCGGGCATTCTGGCTCTGCCGCTCCTGCCGCCAGAGGCTGTCGATCACCCGCAGCGTCGCCAGCAGCGTGGTCGGACTGACGATCACGATATGCCGGCCGTAGGCTCCTGGAACAAGTCGGGATCGGCCTGCAGCGCCGCCGCGAAGGCAGCCTCGATGGGCACGAACAGCAGCACGAAGTCCAGGCTCTGCAACCCTTCCAGGCGCTGGTAGTCCTTGAGCGACAGCCCTTTCAGATGGCTGCGCAGCGACTGCACGTGCTGCTTGAGCGCCAGCGCGCGGCTGCCTTCGTCCTCGGCGCAGGTCAGCGCCTGGTAGGCCGTCAGGCTGACCTTGGCATCCACCACCACCTGCTTGTCACCGGGCAGGCGGATCAGCACGTCCGGCTGGAAACGCTCGCCGTCGGCACTCTTCAGGCTGACCTGGGTATGGTACTCGCGGCCCTTCTCCAGCCCGGCATGTTCCAGCACCCGCTCGAGCACCAGCTCGCCCCAGTTGCCCTGGGTCTTCTGTCCCTGCAGCGCCCGCGTAAGGTTGGTGGCCTCGTCGCCGAGACGCTGGTTCAACTGCTGCAGCCGCTCCAGTTCGCGCGCCAGGGAAAAGCGCTCGCGCGCCTCGTTCTGATAGCTCTCCTCGACGCGCTTCTCGAACGCCTGGATGCGCTCCTTCAGCGGCTCGAGCAACTGCCCCAGGCGCTCGTGGCTGGATTCGCTGAAGCGCTGCTCGCGCTCGTCGAATATCTTGCCGGCAAGTTCGGCGAACTGCGCACGCAGCTCATCGCGCGCGGCCTGCAGGTCCTCCAGACGCTGCTGATGCGTGTGCTGCTGCTCGCGCAGCTCGGCATCGACCGCCGCGTGGGCGGCGCTCAGGCGGCGCAGCTCGGCCTGCTGGGCATCCCGTTCGGCTTGCAGGTCGGCGATGCTCTCCTGGCTTTCCATACGCTGCGCGCGCAGCAGCTCGGTCTCGCGACGCAATGCCGCAAGCTCGGCCTGCTGCGCGGTCTTGATGCCATTCAGCTCCGCCAGCTCGACACGACAGCCATCCAGCTGGGCGCCCAGGCCTTCCTGGGCCAGCCCGGCCTGCCTGAGCCGCTCGTCGAGCAGAACCTGTTCCGCCTCGCGGCGGGCAAGGCGGCGCTGCAGGTAAAGACTCAGCGCCGCCAGCACGGTACAGGCGATCGCCAGGCCGGCCAGCAGATAAAGAGGATCGAGGGACATGAAAGGCTCCGGCGAGATTGCCGGGCAGTATAGCGAGCGGCGGGGAGACGGTCAGGCGACGGAGACGGTGCGACGCTCAGCGCTTGACCTGTTGCAGGAAGCCGGCGGCCTCCTGGGAACCTGCGCGGCGGCCTGCTCGAGCCAGAGCCGCGCCTTGGCCGGCTCGTGGTGCTGCGGCTGGCAATACAGGCGGCCAAGCTCCAGCTGCGCCTGGCAATCGCCGGCACGGGCCGCCTGGCGCAGCAGTTCGAGGCCGATGCGCCGGTCCCGCTGGCTGGCGCACTCGCAGCAGAGCAGGCGCCCCAGCCGGCTCTGCGCCTCGACCACGCCCTCACGCGCCGGCTGCTTGAGCAACCGCCCGGCGATGCGCTTGACGCCCTGATTGCGCCCCAGGTGCTGACTGTCGAGCAGCCACAAGGCCATGCGCAGCGGTAGACGCGAGGCGGAAGTGGAGGCGGCCAAGGAAGCGGAGGTCGGGGTGCGCATTCTCATACACATCAGTGGGGCTGAATGAATAAGGCCGCGCACTCTACACCTTTTTTTCGAGAGTGAAAGTCTTGTCAAAGCCGAAAAAATTAGATCCGGATCACAGCGAAAATTAATCCACAGAAGCTGTGGATAAGTCAGTGGACAATCAGCATACAAACTTCCCTATCCCACGTGACATGGGGGCTGCGCTTAAACTGGCGTTTTTTCGCCAACTAAAAAAGTTCTTATTTTTCAATCGCTTAATAAAGATCTATAGAGCAATGTGATTTGCGGCTGTTTGTCATAAGCCCTTGACAGAGCCGTTGCGCAAATGTGCACAAGTTCGGCGCACAGCGCTCGAAGCGGCTTGGATCAAGGGCTGCAGCGATTCTCGGGGCCGCGAAACCGGAACTTCCGGCCCACGTCACGGTCGGCCATCGCCCCACCCTGGAGCGCAATCGCCCAAGGCTCATGTGCGGCTATGCTGTAGGCCTTCATCCCTTGGTAGCGGTTATGACGAAACGGCCGAGCCTGCTGCTGCGAGCGCTCCTGATATTGCTGGTACTGGCCATGGCGGCTGGTGGCTACGCCTGGTCCCGCTGGGAAGCCTTCAAGCGCGAACAGGGCATTGTACAACTCGATTGGCAGGGGCTGCGGCTGTCCAGCCACGGGCTGGCGCTGCAACGATTGCGCTATGCGCAGGAAGATCGCGAAGGAACCCGGCTGGCGCTCGAAGCCCGCGACCTACAGTTGGAAATCGCCAGCCTTTTACAACCGTTGCCTGCACGCTCACTACAGATCGCCCAACTTTCCCTCGACTGGCATTCGCCGCCAAAGACTCCCGAGCGCGCCCCCGAGGCCCCGCCGGACTGGCAGCGCCATACACGCTGGGCAACCCTGCTGCCGAAGCAGTTGGAAATCGCGGCGTTGCAGCTCAGCCTGCCCTGCGCCAAGGGGCGCTGCGACGAACGGGGTGCATTGCGGCTGCAGCATGCCGGCGAGCCGCTGCTACCCCTGAGCGCGCGCCTGGATCTGCAGCGCAACGAACATCGACTTTCCCTCCGCGCCAGCGCCGAACACGACGGCCCGGCCACCCAGCTCGAACTGGAACTGTCGATCGACGACCAGCGCCGCCTGGAATCGCGCAGCCAGCTAAGTCACGCGGACAAAGCACGGCACTGGAGCGGCACCCTGGCCATGGGTAGCCTGCCCGAAGCGCCCTGGCTGCTGGACTGGCTCGGCGACTGGCTGAGCTACGCGCCGATCCCGCTGCCGGACTTGCCGGAAGAGATGCGCCTGGGCGCCGGCTGGGCACTGGAGCTGCCGCAGCAGCTCGACTGGCGCGCCATCGCCGGCGAACTGCGCCTGTCGGCACAGCTGCCGGCATTCTGGCCGCTCGTCGGCATCGGCCAGTTGCAGGGCCGGCTCGACCTCGCCGCGCGCGGGCAGGACAGCCTTTGGCTGCCGACCGAACTGCAGGCCGACCTGCAATTGCGGCCGGAGCCGACGCTGCTCGCCGCCCTGCCGCCAGCGCTGCGGCCCGAGCAGCTGCATCTGAAGATCGAACCCAGCGACGGCGACGCGGGCAACGGCCGCCTCCCCTTGCAACTACACCTGAGCAGCCAGGGCGCCAGCACGAGCGAATTGCGGGCACGCCTGCAGCTGGCCACGGCGGCGCCCTATGCGCTGGACATCGAGCAGGCGCGCCTGCAGTTGCGCAGTGCCCGCCTGCAACTGGACCCCCTGGCCCTGCGCGATCTGGACGCCCGCCTGAATTTCTCCGGCCAGGTTGCTCCCGAGCGCGTCCAGCTGCAGCTGCAAACCGGCTCGTACATCGGCCTCGCCAGCCTGGCGAGCGCAGAACTCTCGGCCAGCCAGCTTCGCACCGAGCTGTCGCAACTGCGCCTGCAGGCCGAACTGGGCCAGACGCGGCCGGCCGTCTGGGCCGTGCAGGGCCCGGCCGAGCTGCGCATCGGCCGCCTGCAGCATCCGCAGCTGCACCCCCAGGGCTGGCACTGGAGCGGCCAGTTGCAGGTCGATCCCGGCCAGCTGAGCACAGTAGGCCCCTTGAACAACGATGCCGGCCTGGCCCTGGCCATCAACCTCACCAAGCCATGGGCCGGCCCGCTCGAGGTCAGCGGCAGGCTGCCGGAAACCTTCCTGCGCGCCGGCAACCCGCTCGCCCGCAGCCTCACGGCCTGGCCTGCGCTGCTCGAACTCACCAGCGGGCGCCTGCAAGGCAGCGGCCGACTGAGCCTGCCGAGCGGCAACGGCGCCCCCTCGGCGAGCCTCACCCTGGACGCCAGGGGCCTGGCCGGCATCTTCGACCGCAGCGAACTGGCCGGCCTCGATGCGCGCCTGGCCGCCAGCCTGCAACGCAATCGCCTGCAAATCGACATGACCGAGCTGCGGCTGGCGCAGCTCAATCCCGGCTTCACCTTCGGCCCGCTGCTGCTGCGCGGCCAGTACCACGCCGACCTCGACCGGCCGGCGCAAGGCCGACTGAGCTGGCAGACCGCCGAGACCGGCATCCTCGGCGGCAGGCTCTGGCTGGATGCGGCGAGCCTCGACCTGGGCGCCACGCAGCAGCGGCTCGACGTCCATCTGCAAGGCGTGCAATTGCCGCAGCTGCTGGCTGCCTACCCGGCCGAAGGCCTGAGCGGCAGCGGCATCATCGACGGCCAGTTCGAACTGCGCCGCAACGCACAGGGGCTCAGCGTGGACCGGGGTAATCTCGCAGCCCGGGCGCCCGGCGGCGTGCTGCGCTTTCGCTCGCCGAAGATCGAGGCGCTGGGCCAGGCCAACCCGGCGATGAAGATCGTCGCCGAAGCGCTGCACGACTTTCACTACGACCTGCTGAGCAGTGACGTCCGCTATGATGAGAACGGCAAGCTGAACCTCGGCCTGCGCCTGAACGGCCGTAACCCGGCGCTGGAGGGCGGACGTCCGATCAACTTCTCGATCAACCTCGAAGAGGACATCCCGGCGCTGCTGACCAGCTTGCAACTGAGCGACCGGGTGAGCGAAACCATTCAACGTCGGGTACAGGAACGTCTCCGGTAAGAACCGTTCAAGACAAAAGGAGAGACCGCCATGCGGTTGCGCCAATCGCTGATCATCCTGCTGCCGGCCCTGCTCGTCGGCGCCTGCACGCCGCGGGTGGAACTGGCCGTGCCGAACGAGCCGATCAACATCAACCTGAACGTGAAGATCGAGCACGAAATCTACATCCGGGTGGACAAGCAGCTCGACTCGATCATCAACGAAGACAGCGGACTGTTCTGAGGAAAGCCATGAGAACCTACCTGAAACTGGGAAGCCTGCTGCTGGCGCTCTGCCTGAGCCTGCCCGCCGCCGCCATGACGCTCAACGAAGCCATGTCCGCCCTGGGCGCCGCCAAGGCCAGCGGCCTGCTCGGCGAGAAACCCGACGGTTATCTCGGCGTGGTCAAATCCAGCGGCGACGCCGAGGAGATCGCCAGCCAGATCAACCAGGCGCGCCGCGCCGAATACCATCGCGTAGCCAAGCAGAACGGCATCAGCGTCGGCGACGTCGAAGCCATCGCCGGCAAGAAGGCCATCGAGAAGACACCGGCAGGGCAGATCATCCAGTTGAACGGCAACTGGGTCAGGAAATGAGCCGAGCGGCCGGCGGCCAGGCAATTGCCATATGAGGTGGAACGCCGCGCAGCATTTCCACCGGGCCGCGTGCAAGCCCGATCGCGAGCAAGCTCGCGCCTACACAAGCGCCGCTCCTGTAGGAGCCGGCTTGCCGGCTCCTACAGGAGCGGCCGGCCCCATCAGAACAACCCCAGCTGCCCATCGATCAACGATGAAAAATCGTCGCCCACGAACGGCAGGATCGCATCCGCCACCGGCTGCAGCTGGCGCGTCACGTAATGGTCGTAGTCGATCGCCGCACGCCGGTTCTCCAGCGGCTCGGGCCCGGCGACGGTGATCAGGTAGCTGATCCAGCCACCGTTCTGGTACTGCCGCGGCCGGCCCTGGCGGTCGTTGTACTCGTCGGCCTGGCGCGCCGCGCGCACGTGCGGCGGGACGTTGCGCTGGTAGTCGTCCAGCCGCCGGCGCAGGCGCTTGCGGTAGACCAGCAGTTCGTCAAGCTCGCCCGCCAGGGTGCGGCGCACGTAGTCGCGCACGTAATCCTGGTACGGCTGGCGGTGGAAGATGCGCAGGTAGAGCTCCTGCTGGAAGCGCTGGGCCAGCGGCGACCAATCGGTGCGCACCGTCTCCAGGCCCTTGAAGACCATGCCGTCGCTGCCGTCCGGCAGGGTGACCAGCCCCGCGTAACGCTTCTTGCTGCCTTCCTCGGCACCGCGGATGGTGGGCATCAGGAAGCGCCGGAAATGCGTCTCGAACTGCAGCTCCAGCGCACTGTCCAGGCCAAGATCGCACCGCAGCCGTTCGCGCCACCAGTCGTTGATGTAGCGCACCAGCTCGCGGCCGATGCGCGCGGCCTCCTCGTCGGCATGCGCGCGGCGCAGCCAGACGAAGGTGGAGTCGGTATCGCCGTAGATGACCACGTGCCCCTGCGCCTCGATCAGTTCCCGGGTACGGCGCATGATCTCGTGGCCGCGCAGGGTGATGGACGAGGCCAGGCGCGGGTCGAAGAAACGGCAGCCGCTGGAGCCGAGCACGCCGTAGAAGGCGTTCATGATGATCTTCAGCGCCTGCGCGAGCGGCTTGTCGTGCTCGCGCTTGGCCGCCTCGCGCCCCTGCCAGACACGCTCGACGATCGCTGGCAGGCAGTGCCGGGTGCGCGAGAAGCGCGCCCCGCGAAAACCCGGCACCGCGTCGCCATCCACCGGCTGGCGCAACCCTTCGATCAGCCCCACCGGGTCGATGAGAAAGGTGCGGATGATCGAGGGGTACAGGCTCTTGTAGTCGAGCACCAGCACCGATTCGTACAGGCCGGGCTGCGAATCCATCACGAACCCGCCGGGGCTGGCTTCCGGCTGCCGCTCGCCCAGGTTCGGCGCGACGAAACCCTGGCGATGCATCAACGGCAGGTACAGGTGCTCGAACGCGGCCACCGAACCGCCGCTGCGGTCGGCCGGCAGGCCGGTGACGGTCGCCCGCTCCAACAGGAAGGTGAGCAGTTCGGTGCTGGCGAAGATGCGCGTCACCAGTTCGCAGTCCTTGAGGTTGTAGCGGGCCAGGGCCGGCTTGTCCTCGGCGAACATGCGGTCGATCTCCGCCATGCGCTGGTAGGGGTTGTCGATCGCCTTGCCCTCGCCGAGCAGGGTCTGCGCGACGTTCTCCAGGCTGAACGAAGGGAAGCTCCAGGTCGCCGAGCGCAGCGCCTCGATGCCGTCGATGATCAGCCGTCCCGCCGCCGCGGCGAAGAAATGGTTGCGGCGGCTGCCATGCTCGCGCCATTCCATCTCCGCGCCGTCGCGTCCCAGGCGCAACGGCACCTGCAGGCGCAGGGCATGCTCGCGCAGCACGCGCAGATCGAACTGCACCAGGTTCCAGCCGATGATCGCATCCGGGTCGTGGCGGGCCAGCCAGTCGTTCAACCGCTCGAGCAACTCGGCGCGCGTCTGGCAGTAATCGAGGCGGAAATCGAGCGCGGCACCTTCCCCGTTCGCCGACCCGAGCATGTACACCTGCCGCTCGCCGCAGCCTTCCAGGGCGATGGAATAGAGATCGCCATAGGCATTGGTCTCGATGTCCAGCGAAACCAGCCTGAGCACGGGCCGGTAGTCCGGCGCCGGTTTCAATTGCACGTCGGCCAGCATGGCGCCTTCGCCCGGGATGCCGTCGAAGCGCACCGGGGCGGTGATGAAGCGCTCCATCAGGTAGCGCTCCGGCGGACGGATATCGGCCTCGTACACATCCACCCCGCCGCTACGCAGCAACCGGGTGCAGTCCAGCAAGCGACGGTGTTGCCGGCAATACAGGCCCAGCACCGGGCGGTGGCGGAAGTCGCGCAGCGCCAGCGGGCGCAGCTCGGCGTCGCGCTCGCGGCGCAACAGGGCCTCGGCCATGGCGCGCTGTTCCTCGGGGATGAAGGCGACCGAGAGCTGCCGGGGCAGGCGAATGCAGCGGGCACCCGCATCGGTCGCCAGCCAGAAGCTCACTTCCGTGCCGTCGGGGGTATCGCGCCAATGCCGGGTCAGAATGAAACCCCGGGGTAGGTCCAACATCGCAGTCTCTGTCTGGGCGTAGCCCGGGATTCTACCGGCACTGCGGCCACCAGGCGCGGTCGGCCTGCGATGTCGGCGACGAGATTCGCCGCGCAATGCGTCAAGCACGCGCAACGCGTGTACAATCATTCGCATTTGCAATTGGAGCCTATTCGTGCAGCTCGCTGGTCGCGGGCCTGGCGGTGGACTTCCGAACGACGCGCGACGAGCCTGATGCCAGCCGGCATCGGGCTTCGTGCTATCTGAGCCATACATTCATTGCAGAGAAAGCGGCATGACCCGACTCGCCCCACCTGACCGAAGCCGGACACCGGAGATCGCGGCACGGACCGCGCTGGCCATTTTCGGTGGGTACGCCTTCAGCTACGGTTTCACCGCCGCCCTGGCGCGGCTGTTGCCCATGGCGCGCGTCGATGCGGCAGTGGTGGCCACGCTGCTCTCGTTCGTCATCTACCTGCTGTTCATCCTCTGGGCCTTCTCGGCCCGCTCCCTGCGCCGGGTGCTGATCGGCGTCCTCAGCGCACTGCCGTTGGCGGCCATCGGCTTCTGGCCGCAGCTGCTGGAGAAGCTGGGATGAAGCCAAAAACCCTCACCCAATCGCTGTCCTGGCTGCATACCTGGAGCGGGCTGATCTTCGGCTGGCTGCTGTTCGCCATCTTCCTCACCGGCACCCTGGCGGTGTTCGACAAGGAGATCGACGCCTGGATGCATCCGGAGTTGCCGACCCGGGCCATCGACCAGGCCGAAGCCGCGCAGCGCGCGCTCGATTACCTGGCGGCCGAACACCCCGGCGCCAGCAGCTGGAACATCGGCCTGCCCACCGAGCGCTCGCCGGGCCTGAGCGTATCCGCCGGCGAGCAGCGACGTGGCGGCGGCCAGTATCTCGATCCGCACAGCGGCAAGCCCCTCGAGGTGCGCGAAACGGCCGGAGGCGGTTTCTTCTTCCGCTTCCACTTCACCCTCGAGATGCCGCGCAACATCGGCATCTGGATCGTCGGCCTGGCGGCGATGGCGATGCTGGTGGCGCTGATCGGCGGCATCGTCATCCACAAGAAGATCTTCAAGGAGTTCTTCACCTTCCGCCCGGCCAAGGGCCAGCGTTCCTGGCTCGACGCGCACAACGCCAGCGGCGTGCTGTTGCTGCCGTTCCACCTGATGATCAGCTATACCGGCCTGGTGATCTTCTACCTCATCTATATGCCGGCGGCGATGGATGCACTGTTCGATGGCGATCGCGATGCCCTCTTGCGCGAACTGCGCGGCACACCGGCCGAGCAGCAGGTCGGGCCGGACCGGCAGGCGGCATCCGCAGCGCGCGGCGAGCGCCCGGCCAGCGAGCCGGCGGCGCTGACGGCACTGGGACCGCTGCTGGCCGAGGCCGAGCGCATCATCGGGCCGGTCGCCGGCCTGTCGATCCAGAATCCCGGCCGCAGCGATGCGCGCATCGAGCTGCACCCGCTGCTCGGCAACCGCATCGAGCTGAGCAAGGGCCTGGGCATGCAGTTCGACGGCGTGACCGGCGCGGTATTGCGCATGCCGAGGCAAAGCCGCCCCAGCCAGCTGACCCAGGGCGTCATGGCCGGCCTGCACTTCGCCCAGTTCGGTGGTTATCCGATGCGCTGGCTGTATTTCCTCTGCGGCCTGGTGAGCTGCGCGATGATCGCCACGGGGCTGGTGCTGTTCACCGTCAAGCGCCGTCGCCGCCACGCAGCCGAGGGTGCCATCGGTGCCCTGCTGTACCGTACCGCCGAGCCGCTCAACGTCTGCGTGATGGCCGGCCTGGCGGTAGCCTGCGTGACGCTGCTCTGGGCCAACCGCCTGTTGCCGGTGGAGCTGGCGCAACGCAGTGGCTGGGAACTGCGGGTGTTCTTCCTGGCCTGGCTGGCGAGCCTCGGCCATGCCATCGTCCGCCCCCGGATGCGGGCCTGGCGCGAACAGCTCGGCCTGGCGGCGGCGCTATGCCTCGGCCTGCCGTTGCTGAACCTGGGCAGTACGGTCCAGGGCAGCCATTTCTGGCTGGAGGCCAGTGCGGTGGCACTCGGCGCGCTGCTGGCCTGGGCCAGCTGGAAAGTCGGCCAGCCGCCCCAGGAACGCCCGCCACGGCGCGCGGCCAAGCCCCTGCTGGAGGCCAATTGAGATGAACCTTGCATTGCTCGCCGCCCCGCTGCTGGCCTATGCCGGCATGCTCGGCCTCTGCCTGGGCATGGAGCGCCACTGGAAACAGCTCGCCAACCCACGCCTGCCAGCGGCGGGCCGGCGCCTGTGCCGCCCGCTCGGCGCCGGCCTGCTGATCCTCGCCGGCTACGCGGC
>NZ_AZSV01000111.1:0-12118 GCF_000582595.1 Pseudomonas sp. BAY1663 | reverse complement strand
TGAAGCCTGAAGCCTGAAGCCTGAAGCTCATGAATGGGACATGGCTCACTGGATGGCGGCAAGCTTTTCGGCCAAGCTTGCCCTGCCATTCCACCAGCCTGCCCGCGCAGCGAACAAGGACATTCCGATGAGCCTCTACGAGATCGCCTTTTCCGGCCAGTTGATCCCCGGCGCCAGGCTCGAACAGGTCGAAGCCAACCTGACCCGGCTGTTCCAGGCCGATGCCCAGCGCATCGCCCTGCTGTTCTCCGGGCGGCGGATCGTCATCAAGCAGAACCTCGACCATGCCGCCGTCGAGAAATACCGCCAGGCCATGGAGCGCGCCGGCGCCCAGGTCGAGGTGCGGCCGATGCCGGTCGACGTCGAGGAGATCGAGCTGGCGCCACCACCGGCCGCCGCAACCCCTGCCGCTACGGGCGCGCCGGAGCCGGCCGGCGATCCGGGCGCGGCCATCGGCAAGCTCCGGGTGGCGCCGCGCGATGAATACATGGCGGCCTTCGCCGATGTCGAGGCGCCGGACTTCGGCATCGCGCCGGTCGGCGCCGACCTGCAGGACGCCCGCCCCGAGCCGCAGGCACCTGCCGTCGACCTGACACAATTCAGCCTCGCGCCGGTGGGCAGCGACATGGGCGAGAAACCTCGCGACGCGGCCGCCGCCGTGCCAGACACCTCGCACCTCAAGCTGCAGGACTGATCTCCCCTCTCGCGACCACGCCCCGCGCGAGCCGGCCAGCGAACTCGCAGCGCCCCGGCGGGCTCCAAGACAGCAAGCCTCATGCCAGCTGTCGCCATGGACCTCGTCGTCGCCCGTCCCGAAGGCCTGTATTGCCCGCCCGGTGATTTCTTCATCGACCCCTGGCGCCCGGTCGAGCGCGCCGTCATCACCCATGCCCACGGCGACCACGCGCGCTGGGGCATGGGCCATTACCTGGCGAGCCGCGACAGCGAGGGCATCCTGCGCGCGCGCATCGGCGGCGATATGCCCTTGCAGACCCTGGCCTACGGCGAGGCGCTGGAGCACCATGGCGTACGCCTGAGCTTCCACCCGGCCGGCCATGTGCTCGGCTCGGCGCAGGTGCGGCTGGAGTATCGCGGCGAGGTCTGGGTCGCATCCGGCGACTACAAGGTCGAGCCGGACGGCACCTGCGCGCCCTTCGAGCCGGTGCGCTGCCATACCTTCATCAGCGAATCCACCTTCGGCCTGCCGATCTACCGCTGGCCCGCGCAGAGCCAGGTCATGCGCGAAATCAACGACTGGTGGCGCGCCAACGCCGCCGTCGGCCGCCCCAGCGTGCTGTTCTGCTACGCCTTCGGCAAGGCCCAGCGGATTCTCCACGGCCTCGACGCCAGCATCGGGACGATCGTCGTGCACGGCGCGGTCGAGCCGCTCAACAGCGTCTATCGCGAGGCCGGCATCCGGCTGCCGCCGACGCTCTATGCCGGGGACCTGGCGCGCAACGACCCGCGGCTGAAGCAGGCCATCGTCATCGCCCCGCCTTCGGCCGGCGGCAGCAGTTGGATGCGCCGTTTCGGCAGCTATGCCGATGCCTTCGCCAGCGGCTGGATGATGCTGCGCGGCACGCGTCGGCGCCGCGGCGTCGACCGCGGTTTCGTGCTCTCCGACCATGCCGACTGGCCCGGTCTGCTCTGGGCCATCGGCGAGACCGGCGCCGAACGGGTGATGGTCACCCATGGCTCGGTCGCCCCGCTGGTGCGTTATCTGCGCGAGGAACGCGGGCTGGATGCGCAGGCGTTCGAGACCGAGTACGGCGAAGAGGACGACGTGGCCGCACAGGAGGCCGAATGACCCACCCCGCTTCGTTCCTATGTAGGAGCGAGCTTGCTCGCGATCGATCCCCCGTTGATCGCCAGCAAGGACTCGGCGTCCCCCCGGGCTCCTACAAAAAGGTCGCAACATGAAAGCCTTCGCCACGCTGTACAGCCGCCTCGACGCCACCACCTCGAGCAACGCCAAGCTCGCGGCGATGCGCGACTATTTCCGTGAGGCGCCCGCCGAAGACGCCGCCTGGGCGGTGTACTTCCTCGCCGGCGGCCGGCCACGCCAACTGGTGCCGACGCGCCTGCTGCGCGAGACGGCGATGCGCGCGGCCGGGCTGCCGGAATGGCTGTTCGAGGAAAGCTACCAGGCGGTCGGCGACCTGGCCGAGACGATCTCGCTGGTGGTGCCCGAAGCCGGACACAGCTCGGACGAAGGGCTGGCCGTCTGGATGCAGGACAAACTGCTGCCGCTGCGCGGCCTGCCACCGGAGGAGCTGGGCGCGCGGCTCCCGCCGCTCTGGGCGCAGCTGGACCGGCGCAGCCTGATGGTCTGCATCAAGCTGATCACCGGGGCCTTCCGCGTCGGCGTATCGAAGCTGCTGGTCACCCGCGCGCTGGCCTCGCTGGCCGAAATCGATCCGAAGCGGGTGGCGCAGCGCCTGGTCGGCTACACCGATCTGTCCCATCGCCCCAGCGCCGAGGGCTATCGCGCGCTGATCGCCGCCGAATCGGACGCCGAGCACGCCCAGCGCGGTGGGCAGCCCTATCCGTTCTTCCTCGCCCATCCGCTGCAGGCGCCGCTCGAACGCTTCGACGAAGTGCTCGGCCCGCCGAGCGACTGGCACATCGAGTGGAAGTGGGATGGCATCCGCGCGCAGCTGGTCAAGCGCGAAGGGCAGATCTGGATCTGGTCGCGCGGCGAGGAACTGGTCAGCGACCGCTTCCCCGAACTCTGCGCGCTGGCCGGCTGCCTGCCGGACGGCACGGTGCTCGATGGCGAGATCGTGGTATGGAAGGCCGCCGAGGAGCCTCCCGCCCTGCTCTTGCCGGATGACGCCCAGAACGAGCCGGAACCGGCCGCGGCTTTCGGCGTGCAGCCGTTCGCCCTGTTGCAGCAGCGCATCGGCCGCAAGAACCTCACCGGCAAGGTGCTCGCCGAGGCGCCGGTGGCGGTGCTGGCCTACGACCTCGTGGAATGGCAGGGCGAGGACTGGCGCCAGCGCCCGCACCGGCAGCGCCGCCGCCAGCTCGAAGCCGTGCTGCACCAGTGCGATCATCCGACGCTGATGGCCTCGCCACTGATCGAGGGCGAGGACTGGAAAAGCCTCGCGCGCCTGCGCGAGCGCTCCCGTGCGCTCGGCGTCGAGGGCATGATGCTCAAGGCCCGCGCCTCGCAATACGGCGTCGGGCGGACCAAGGACGTCGGCGTCTGGTGGAAATGGAAGATCGATCCCTTCTCGGTGGACGCCGTGCTGATCTACGCCCAGCGCGGCCACGGCCGCCGCGCCAGCCTCTATACCGATTTCACCTTCGCCGTCTGGGATGGCGAGCCCGGCGACCCCGAGCGCAGACTGGTGCCCTTCGCCAAGGCCTATTCCGGGCTGACCGACGAGGAGATGCGCCGGGTCGATGCCATCGTGCGCAAGACCACCGTGGAGAAGTTCGGCCCGGTGCGCAGCGTGACGCCGACGCTGGTCTTCGAGCTCGGCTTCGAAGGTATCGCCGCCAGCAGCCGGCACAAGAGCGGCATTGCCGTACGCTTCCCGCGCATGCTGCGCTGGCGCCACGACAAGCCGGTGGACGAAGCCGACACCCTGCAGACCCTGAAAGCGCTGCTGGGATGACGCCCCACCACCGCCTTCCCGTAGGAGCCGGCTTGCCGGCGATCGCGACCCGCCCGGGCTCCACCGATCGCGAGCAAGCTCGCGCCTACACGAGCGGCGCGCCTCGGGACGGTGGCACATGAGCAAGCCAGCCCCCATGGAAACGGCCGAGCTGGCCGAAAGCTGACTCGCCGCCCGCGCCTGGCAACCCTGGCGCGGCTGGCCGAATGGCGCGCACGGCACGCGCAGCTGGCCGTCACCCTGGTGCGCAACCACGACCGCCGCGCCCGGTGACCCACCCGCCGCGTTAGGCATCGCGGTCGTCGACGAGCCCCTGTTGCTGGGCCCCTTCGCGCTGCAGCACGACCGCCGCGCCGCACCCGACGCACCACGTCCTCGCCGGCCACCTGCATCCCGCCTTCCGCCTGCGAAGCCGCGGCCGGCAGAGCCTGCGCCTGCCGTGCTGCTGCATCGGCGAGCGGCTCAGCCTGCTACCGGCCTTCGGCGGTTTCACCGGGGCGATGGACATCGCCGCCGGGCACGGCTGGCGGATCTATCTGGTCGGTGATGGCAACGTCTGGCCGCTCAGGCCTGGGAAATCCCGGTGATGGTGATGCCGTAGCGCTCGGCCAGGCGTGTCGCCGGCGTGTTCTCCAGGTCGGGATCGTGCTCGTGCTCGATCTCCTGGTCGGCATAGAGCTCCTCGGCCTTGCGGGTCACCAGTTCAACCGCCTCGTCGATATCCGGCTGGTGTGCGGAATCGATCTTCAGCGTCGCGGTGTTGCCGTCTTTGTTGTAGGCGATGATCCAGGTTGTCATGACAGTGCCCCTCGTCTTGGTTTCACCGGAGCGTGTGCAAATAGCACCCGACAACGGCTGTTGTATTTTTTAGACCCCGGCAGCGCCGGCAGTTCGGCCCGAAAGAAAATGCTCATGCCTTTAGTCGTAGACCAAGGAACGCCCTCCGCGCCACCCGGTCCTCCGTAAACCCCCTTCGACAGGAGCCGAGATCATGACCGCATCGCGTCTGCATCGCTCTTGCGCGCTCGCCGAAGAGCAACTGGTGGCCCTGCTGCGCCAGCATGCCGAGCCCCTTCCCGATCCGGACGATCCGCATTTCGCCGACCCTTTCGAGCGCTTCGCCGATGCGCGGGTGGTGCTGATCGGCGAAGCCAGCCATGGCACCTCGGAGTTCTATCGGGCCCGCGCGGCGATTACCCGGCGCCTGATCGAGCGCCACGGCTTTTCCATCGTCGCCGCCGAGGCGGACTGGCCGGATGCCGCGCAGATCGATCGCTATGCACGCCAGCGGCAGCCTCCGGCCTGGGTCGAGGACGCCTTCAAGCGCTTCCCCACCTGGATGTGGCGCAACCGCGAGGTCGCCGATTTCACCCGCTGGCTGCACGATCACAACGACCGCCTGCCCCCTGGGCAACGCGTGGAATTCCGCGGGCTCGACGTCTACAGCCTGGGCAACTCGATCGGCGAGGTACTGGCCTATCTCGACCGCACCGACCCGCAGGCGGCAGCCAGCGCGCGGCTGCGTTACGGTTGCCTGAGCCCCTGGCAGGAAGACCCGGCGGTCTACGGGCGCAACGTCATGCTCGGCCAGCCGTCCTGCGAAAACGCCGTGCTCGAGCAGTTGCAGGCATTGCTCGAACAGCGCCTGGATTACATCCAGCGGGACGGCGAGCGCTTCTTCGACGCCGAACGCAATGCCCGCGTGGTGCTTGCCGCGGAACACTACTACCGCGCCATGTACCGGGGCTCCAGCGAATCCTGGGACCTGCGCGATCGGCATATGTTCGACACCCTGCGCGCCCTGCTCGAGCACCGCGGCCCCGACGCCAAGGCCGTGGTCTGGGCGCACAACTCGCACATCGGCAATGCCGCGGCGACCTCGATGGGCTGGGGCGGCGAATTCAACATCGGCGAGCTCTGCCGTACGGCCTTCGGCCACGACGCGGTGCTGCTCGGCATGGCGACCGATCGCGGCGAGGTGGCGGCGGCGGACAACTGGGACGAGCCGATGCAGGTCAAGCAGGTGCTGCCGTCGCGCCCGGACAGCTGGGAACAGCTGTTCCTGCGCGCCGGCCACCCGGTCTCGCTGACCGACTGGCGCAACGGCCACCAGGAACTGCGCCAGGCGCTCGCGATCCCCCGGCTCGAGCGCGCCATCGGGGTGATCTACCGGCCTTTGACCGAGCGGCAGAGCCACTATTTCCGCGCCATACTGGCAGAGCAGTTCGATGCGCTGATCTGGCTGGAGCAGACCCGTGCGGTCACCCCCATCGGTCCACGGCGGATCGACGACAGCATCGTTCCGGATACCTACCCGTTCGGAGAGTGAGCCATGTCCATGTTCGCTCAGCAAACCCATCTGTTCAGGGACCGCCAGCACGCCGGCCAGGAACTGGCCGAGGCCCTGCTGCCGCTGGCGGACGAGCACCCGCTGGTGCTCGCCCTGCCGCGCGGCGGCGTGCCGGTGGCATTCGAGGTCGCCCGGCAGCTGAAGGCCCAGCTGGACCTGGTGCTGGTGCGCAAGATCGGCGCCCCCGGCAACGAAGAGCTGGCGCTGGGTGCAGTGGTCGACGGCGCCGAACCGCAGTGGGTCGTCAATCAGGGTCTGCTGCGCCAGCTCAATCCGCCGGAGAGCTGGTTCGACGAGGAAATGCAGCGCCAACTGGTGGAGCTGGAGCGCCGCCGCCGGCAGTATTGCGGCAATCGACCAGCGCCCAAGGTGGCGGAGCGTTGCGTGATCGTGGTGGACGACGGCATCGCCACCGGCGCCACCGCCCGTGCCGCGCTCAAGGGCCTCGCCCGCGCCGGTGCCAGGCATCTGGTCCTGGCGGTTCCGGTAGGGCCGCGGGACGTCATCGAAGCCCTGCGCGAGGAGGTGGACGAACTGATCTGCCTGGCGATGCCCGAGCCGTTCATCGGCGTCGGGCTGCACTACGCCAATTTCGAGCAGACCAGCGACGAGGCCGTCATCGACCTGCTGCAGCGCGCCGCCGGCTTCGCCGAAGCCAGCGACTGAAGATCAGGCGACCGGCGCAGGTGGCGGCTGGTCCGGCACGGTGGGTTCGCCCGGCTCGCTGGGCAGGTCCGGTACGCCCGGCTCCTCCGGGTCGCCCGGCACGCCGCCGGCGCGCCAGTATCCGCTTTGCGCCTGGCTGAATCGAATCGACAGGATGCTCATACATCGCCCTCCACAGCATCGCCCACGGTTGCGGGCAGGTCTGCAATAGAGGGCGAACGGCACGCTTTCTATCCGGCCTTCCGTCGGCTGTCGCCGGAATGACGCTCGGTGGGTGGGGCCGGCTTACCACATCAGGTCGTCGGGCACCTGGTAGGCGGCGTACGGATCGTCGGCATCCGGCTCTTGCACGCGGGTATTGAGCTGCACCACGCGTTTCGGATCGCGTTCCTGAATCTTCAGCGCGGCCTCGCGCGGGATCACCTCGTAGCTGCCGCCATGACGGACGATGGCCAGCGAGCCACTGGCCAGCTTGTCGCGCATCAGCTTGTTGACCGACAGGCGCTTGACCTTCTTGTCGTCGACGAAATTGTAGTAGTCCTCGGTGGTCAGCTTCGGCAGGCGACTGGTCTCGATCAGCTGCTTGATCTGCGCTGCACGGGCCTTCTGCTCGGCCTTTTGCTGCTGCTGGCGGTTCAGCTCCTGATCGCGGGCGACCTTCTCGGCCTGCGCCTGCAGCGCGGCTTCGCGCTGCGAATCGTCTTTCTCGACCTGGCCCTTCTTCTCCAGGCGCTGCTGCTTCTGCTTCTGCTTGACGGCCTGCTTGGCCTGCTTTTCGTTGACCAGCCCGGCTTTGAGCAACTGGTCACGGAGGGAAAGACTCATGTTTCGGCTCGTCTCGTCGTGAATTCGAATTGGGCGTAGGGTGGATCGCGCTTCATCGATCCACCGAGCGGGATTGTGGTGGATGTGAAAAGCGACATCCACTACGGGGCTTGAAGCGGCACAGCATACCGCCGCAACTCGCTGCTTTGGCTTCCAGCCTTCAGCTTCCAGCTTCCAGCTGCTTCTTGGCTTCCTCCCACAGCGCATCCAGCTCTTGCAGGTCGCAATCTTCGATGGGGCGCCCCGCTTCCCGCAAGGCCTGCTCGATGAAACGGAAGCGCCGCTCGAACTTGCCGTTGGCCGCGCGCAGGGCGTTTTCCGGGTCGACCCTGAGGTGGCGCGCCAGGTTGACCACCACGAACAGCAGATCGCCGAGCTCCTCGGCGATGGCCTCGGGATCGCTCTCGCTCATGGCCACCAGCACTTCGTCCAGCTCCTCACGCACCTTGTCCACTACCGGCAGCGCCTCGGGCCAGTCGAAGCCGACCTGGGCGGCGCGCTTCTGCAGCTTGGCCGCGCGACTGAGCGCCGGCAGTGCACTGGGCACATCATCGAGCAGCGACAACTGCTCGGGCGCGGCGGCTTTCTCGGCGCGCTCCTCGGCCTTGATCTCCTCCCAGCGCCGCTTGATCGCCGCCTCGTCGAGGCGCGGCAGTTCGGGCGAGCCGTACAGGTCGCCATCGGGAAACACGTGCGGGTGGCGGCGGATCAGCTTGCGGGTGATGGCATCGACCACCGTGGCGAACTCGAAGCGCCCCTCCTCCCGGGCCAGCTGGCTGTAGTAGACGACCTGGAACAGCAGATCGCCCAGCTCGCCGGGCAGATGCTCGAAGTCGCCACTTTCGATGGCATCGGCCACCTCGTAGGCCTCCTCCAGCGTGTGCGGGACGATACTGGCGTAGTCCTGTTGCAGGTCCCAGGGGCAGCCGTGCTGCGGATCGCGCAGCCGGGCCATCAGGTGCAGCAGGTCGTTGAGTTGGTACATGGGATTCCTCAAGCCCGGCTATCGCAGCGGCGTTCCGGTGGATGTAAAAAGCGACATCCACCCTACGGATGTCAGGCCGATTGTAGGGTGGATCGGGGCGCGTAGCTGACGCTTCACCCATCCACCGTGACGCGACCGGCGACACCGCCGGCCTTGCGCCTTACGTGGCCCGTTGGCGCTTGGCTCGATGATATTGGGCAGCTGCGAAATGCGGCTGAGCAGGCGACCCAGGGCGTTCAACCCGGGAATCTCGATGGTCAGCGTCATCTGCGCGGTGCTGTCTTCCTTGTTCGAGCGGGTATTCATCGACAGCACGTTGATGCGCTCGTTGAGCAGCATCTGCGAGATGTCGCGCAGCAGGCCGGCGCGGTCGTAGGCACGGATGCTGATTTCCACCGGGTAGGTCTTCTCCGGCACCGGGCCCCAGCTGACCTGGATGATCCGCTCCGGCTCGCGGCCGGCCAGTTGCAGCACCGACGGGCAGTCCTGGCGGTGGATGCTGACGCCGCGGCCCTGGGTGATGTAGCCGACGATGGGGTCGCCCGGCAGCGGCTGGCAGCAGCCGGCCATCTGCGTCAGCAGGTTGCCGACGCCCTGGATCTGCACATCGCCACGCTTGCCGGGCTTGTGTGGCGCGGAACGCCGCGGGATCAGCTCCAGCTGGTCGTAACCGCGCTCCGGCTCGACCAGCTGCTGGGCCATGTTGACCAGGTGCGCCAGGCGCAGGTCGCCGGCGCCAAGGGCGGCGAACATGTCCTCGGCGTTCTTCAGGTTGGCCTTCTCGGCCAGCTTGTCGAAGTCCACCGGCGGCAGGTCCAGGCGGCCCAGCTCGCGTTCCAGCAGCGCCTTGCCGGCGGCGACGTTCTGGTCGCGCGCCTGCAGCTTGAACCAGTGGACGATCTTCGCCCGCGAGCGTGACGTGGTGATGTAGCCCAGGTTGGGGTTCAGCCAGTCGCGGCTCGGCGAGCCGTGCTTGCTGGTGATGATCTCCACCTGCTCGCCTGTCTGCAGGCTGTAGTTGAGCGGCACGATGCGGCCGTTGACCTTGGCGCCGCGGCAGTTGTGGCCGATCTCGGTGTGCACGCGGTAGGCGAAGTCCAGCGGTGTGGCGCCCTTGGGCAGGTCGATGGCATGGCCGTCCGGGGTGAACACGTAGACGCGGTCAGGCTCGATGTCGACGCGCAGCTGGTCGGCCAGGCCGCCGATGTCGCCGAGTTCCTCGTGCCATTCGAGCACTTGGCGCAGCCAGGCGATCTTCTCCTCGTAATGGTCGGAGCCGGAGTTGACGTCGGTGCCCTTGTAGCGCCAATGCGCACAGACACCCAGCTCGGCCTCCTCGTGCATGGCGTGGGTGCGGATCTGCACCTCCAGCACCTTGCCCTCGGGACCGATCACCGCGGTGTGCAGCGAGCGGTAGCCGTTCTCCTTGGGGTTGGCGATGTAATCGTCGAACTCCTTGGGAATGTGCCGCCACAGCGTATGCACGATACCCAGCGCGGTGTAGCAGTCGCGCACTTCCGGCACCAGCACGCGCACGGCGCGAACGTCGTAGATCTGGCTGAATTGCAGGCCCTTCTTCTGCATCTTCCGCCAGATGGAATAGATGTGCTTGGCGCGCCCGTCGATGTCGGCCTGGATGCCGGTGGCGGCCAGTTCGTCCTTGAGCTGCTGGACGACGTTGGTGATGTACTGCTCGCGGTCGAGCCGGCGCTCGTGCAGCAGCTGGGCGATCTGCTTGTACTGCTCGGGCTCGAGGTAGCGGAACGACAGGTCCTCCAGCTCCCACTTGATATGGCCGATGCCCAGCCGGTGGGCCAGCGGTGCGTAGATGTCGAACACCTCGCGGGCTACGCGCTGGCGTTTCTCGTCGTCGGCGTTCTTCACCGCGCGGATCGCGCAGGTGCGCTCGGCCAGCTTGATCAGCGCCACGCGCACGTCGTCGACCATCGCCACCAGCATCTTGCGCAGGTTCTCCACCTGCGCCTGGGAGCCGAGCACCAGGGATTCGCGGGGGTTGAGGCTGGCGCTGATCGCCGCCATGCGCAACACGCCCTCGATCAGCTTGGCCACCACCGGGCCGAAGCGCTGGTGCACATCGGCCAGCTTGATCTTGCCTTCGCGTACGCCGCGGTAGATGAGCGCCGCCACCAGGCTGTCCTGGTCGAGCTTGAGGTCGGCGAGGATTTCGGCGATCTCGAGCCCGATGTGATAGCTGGAGGTTCCTTCGCTCCAGAGATTCTGCGCCGCATTGGCCTGCTGCTCCGCTTCGCGGGCGAATTCGCAGGCATCTTTCAACGCTGCACGGTCGAGTGCCGGGTCCATGCCCAGCACATGATCGAGCCAGCCTTCCAGGTTGATACTGCCGTCGGTGTTGATCGGCTGAAGTGCTCTGACCTGTACCATCTAAAACCTTCCCTTCTGCGCAGCTACTGCGCCTGACGCCGGCATTTCTGCGTGCCGGTCGGTTGAACCACAGGCCGATTGCCTGTCAAAAAACGAAACCTCGAGGCGCCGACGCCAGGGTCTAGCCCCGTTCGAACAATGCCATCGCCTCGACATGCGCGGTCTGCGGGAACATGTCGAGCACACCGGCGCGCTTCAGCCGGTAGCCCTGCGCGACCAGTTCGGCCGCATCGCGTGCCAGGGTCGCCGGATTGCATGAAACATAGACCACCCGCCGGGCGTCGAGCATCGACATTTGTCGAACGATCTGCAGCGCGCCATCGCGCGGCGGATCGAGCAGCACCGCGGCGAAACCGCCGCGCGCCCAGGGTGCGCCGGCCAGCGGCTTCGACAAGTCGGCCCGATAAAAGTGCGCGTGCGCCAAGCCGTTGCGTCGTGCATTTTCACGGGCCCGCTCGACCATCGCCTCGACACCTTCCACGCCGACCACCTGAGCGCCCTGACGCGCCAGCGGCAGGCTGAAATTGCCCAGCCCGCAGAACAGGTCCAGCACCCGCTCGCCTTGCGCCGGCGCCAGCCACTCCAGGGCCTGCGCCACCATCGCCTCGTTCACCGGCGCGTTGACCTGGACGAAATCGCCGGGCTGCCAGGCCAGCTCCAGCTGCCACCGGGCGAGGCGATAGCCCAGGAACGGCGCCGGCTCCACCGCCTGCGGCTCGCCCTCGCCCTGTAGCCATAGCTGTGCCCGATACTCGTGGGCGAAGGCCAGTAGACGCGCCAGATCGCTGTCGGGCAAGGCCACGGTATGCCGCACCAGCAGCGCTTCGGTCGTACCGCTGAACACTTCCACGTGGCCGATGGCCTGCGGCTTGTCCAACCCACGCAACGTCGCCAACAGGCCCGGCAACAGCGATTGCAAAGGCTGTACCAGAACGGGGCACTGCTCGATGGAAACGATCTGCTGGCTGGCGGCGGCGCGGAAGCCGATATCCAGGTGCAGGGCCTTCGCGTCCCAGCGCACGGCCAGCCGGGCGCGGCGGCGATAGCCCAGTTCCGGGCCGGTCAATGGCGCGGCCCAGGCTTCCGGTTGCAAGCCGGCGAAGCGGGCCAACTGCTCGTTCAGGGTGCGTTGCTTCAATGCCAGTTGATCGTCGGCACCGGCATGCTGCAGATTGCAGCCGCCGCACTGGCGGGCATGGGGGCAAGGCTCGACGCGGCGCTGCGCGCTGCCGGCGAACACGCGCTCGCAGCGCGCCTCGACGATCT
>NZ_AZSV01000110.1:0-12363 GCF_000582595.1 Pseudomonas sp. BAY1663 | reverse complement strand
TGCCGGGGCGAGCGGCGGGTGCGGGCTGGGAAGGCGCCGGTGGCTGCCGTCGGCAGCGCGCGAGCGGCGCTTTCCCGCCGCGTTTCAACGCTGGATCGGGCAGCCAGTGGCCTGCTGGATTTCCTCGAAGCCGACGCCATCGGCCAGTTCCACCAGTTTCAGCCCCTGTTCGGTGACATCCAGCACGCCGAGGTCGGTGATGATGCGGTTGACCACGCCGAGGCCGGTCAGCGGCAGATCGCAGGCCGGCAGGATCTTGTGCGCGCCGCCCTTGGCGGTGTGCTCCATCAGCACCACCACGCGCTTGACGCCGGCCACCAGGTCCATGGCGCCGCCCATGCCCTTGACCATCTTGCCGGGGATCATCCAGTTGGCCAGGTCGCCCTTTTCCGACACCTGCATGGCGCCGAGGATGGCCAGGTTGATGTGGCCGCCGCGGATCATGGCGAAGCTCTGCGCGTTGTCGAAGAAGCTCGAGCCGGGCAGCGCGGTGACGGTCTGCTTGCCGGCGTTGATCAGGTCCGGGTCGATCTCTTCCTCGGTCGGGAAGGGGCCGATGCCGAGCAGGCCGTTCTCGCTCTGCAGCCAGACGTCCATGCCCTCGGGGATGTAATTGGCGACCAGGGTCGGCAGGCCGATGCCAAGGTTGACGTAGAAGCCGTCCTGCAGCTCCTGGGCGGCGCGTTGCGCCATCTGTTCACGTGTCCAGGCCATGGTCTCAGCTCCTCACCGTGCGTTTTTCGATGCGTTTTTCCGGGCTCGGGTTGTGCACGATGCGATGCACGTAGATACCCGGCAGGTGGATCTGGTCCGGGTCCAGCTCGCCAGTCTCGACGATCTCCTCGACCTCGACGATGCAGGTCTCGCCAGCCATGGCCGCCAGCGGGTTGAAGTTGCGCGCGGTCTTGCGGAACAGCAGGTTGCCGGCCTTGTCGGCCTTCCACGCCTTGACCAGGGCGATGTCGGCGGTCAGCGATTGCTCCATCACGTACCACTCACCGTTGAACTGGCGGGTTTCCTTGCCTTCGGCCACCAGGGTGCCGTAGCCGGTGCGGGTGTAGAAGGCCGGGATGCCCGCGCCGCCGGCGCGCAGCTTCTCGGCGAGGGTGCCCTGCGGGGTGAATTCCAGTTCGAGTTCGCCGGCCAGGTACTGGCGCTCGAACTCCTTGTTCTCGCCGACGTAGGAGGCAACCATCTTGCTGATCTGACGGGTCTCCAGCAGCAGGCCGAGGCCGAAGCCGTCGACGCCGGCATTGTTGCTGATGGCAGTGAGGTTCTTCTTGCCGCCGTCACGCAGGGCGACGATCAGCGCTTCGGGAATGCCGCACAGGCCGAAGCCGCCGACGGCGATGGTCATGCCGTCCTCGACCAGGCCTTCCAGGGCGTGGGCGGCGCTGGGGTAAATCTTGTTCATGAAATACCTCTACTTGTTGTTCTGTCTGTTACCGCGCCGGTCGCGGCCGGATGGGCTCACGGTCGATGCGGTCCCTGCGCTAAGCAAATATGATGCCCGGCGCCTTCAGCGGCTGCGCCGGGCGCGTGCGACCCGCGAGCCATTGGCGCGGCCCAGCAGTTGGCTGATGCGCTCGCCGGCATCGACCAGGGCGTCGAGGTCGATGCCGGTGTCGATGCCCAACCCGTTCAACATATAAAGCACATCTTCGCTGGCGACGTTGCCGCTGGCGCCTTTCGCATAGGGGCAGCCGCCGAGCCCGGCGACCGAGCTGTCGAACACCGCGATGCCTTCCAGCAGGCTGGCATAGATGTTTGCCAGCGCCTGGCCGTAGGTGTCGTGGAAATGTCCGGCGAGCTTGTCGTGCGGCACGCGGCGGCCGACCCTTTCGATCAGCTGGCGGGTCTTGCCTGGCGTGCCGGTGCCGATGGTGTCGCCGAGCGAGACCTCGTAGCAGCCCATGGCAAAGAGTTCGTGCGCCACCTGGGCAACCTGTTCCGGATCGATCTCCCCCTCGTAAGGGCAGCCCAGCACGCAGGAGACGTAGCCGCGCACCTGGATGCCATTGACGCGGGCGGCCTCCAGCAAGGGCGCGAAGCGCGCCAGGCTCTCGGCGATGGAGCAGTTGATGTTCTTTTGCGAGAAGGCTTCGGAGGCCGCACCGAACATCGCGACTTCTTTCACACCGGCCTCGATGGCCGCCTCCAGGCCCTGCATGTTCGGCGTCAGCGCCGCGTAGGTGACCCCGGGCTTGCGCTGGATCTGCGCGAAGACTTCGGCGGAGCCGGCCATCTGCGGCACCCACTTGGGCGAGACGAAGCTGCCGACTTCGATATAGGACAGCCCGGCGGCGCTCAGGTCGTCGACCAGACGCACCTTGTCCGCCACGCTGATCGGCTGCTGCTCGTTCTGCAGGCCGTCACGCGGGCCGACTTCCACCAGCCGGACCTGTTTGGGCAGGTTCATATGACCTCCATGGGGTAACGGCGAGCGCCGTTGCGTGGGTATCGGTGGAAAAACGCTGCGCGAGTTTTCCACCCTACGGTGTTGCGTTCGTGCGTAGGGTGGACAACGGCGCAGCCTTGTCCACCTTTGCATGACCTCACGCCTCTTCCATCTCCAGCAGCACCGCGCCTTCGCTGACCAGTTCGCCTTCGTTGCAGAACAGGCTCTTGACCACGCCAGCCTGGGCGCTGCGGATGCTGTGTTCCATCTTCATCGCTTCCAGCACGATCAGCGCGGTGCCGGCTTCGACATGCTGACCGGCCTCCACCAATACACGCACGATGCTGCCGTTCATCGGTGCGGTCAGTCCGCCGTGATGCTGGTGGCTGGCCTCGGCTTCGGCGATGGGGTCGAAGGCGCGCACGGCCAGCCATTCGCCGTTCCACTGCAGATACAGTGCATCGCCCTGGCGGATCGCCCTGGGCGTGCGGACGTTTGGCTGCTGCGCTGCCGGGTCGACCTTCAGCCGGCGGCTCTCGCCATTGCACTGCAGATGCAGGCTGATCTGCGCCGGCATGCCGAAACGCAGCCCGTTGCGCTTGGACCACGGCGAATGGGCATCGTCGTCGCGAACCGTGGTCGGTTCGCTCTGCACGAAGCACTCGGCAGCCTGCTGCCAGAAGGCCTCGGACAGCTCGCCGGCCGGGCGCAGCAGCTCGCTTTCGTGGCGCGGGATAAAGCCGGTATCCAGTTCGGCCTCGGCAAAGGCGCGATGGCCGACGACGCGGCGCAGGAACGCGAGGTTGGTGCGCACGCCGCCGACGGCGGTCTCGTCGAGCATGGCCAAGAGGCGCAGGCGCGCTTCCTCGCGGTTCTCGCCCCAGGCGATCAGCTTGCCGAGCATCGGATCGTAGAACGGCGACACGGTATCGCCCTCGGCGACGCCGCTGTCGACGCGACGGCCCGGGCCATCCGCGGCTTCGCGGTAGAGCTCGAGGGTGCCGGTGGCGGGGAGGAAATCGTTGTCCGGGTCTTCGGCGTACAGCCGTACCTCGATGGCATGGCCGATCAGCGGCACCTGCTCCTGGCTGATCGGCAGCGGCTCGCCACGGGCGACGCGAATCTGCCAGGCGACCAGATCGAGGCCGGTGATGGCCTCCGTGACCGGGTGTTCCACCTGCAGACGGGTGTTCATTTCCATGAAGAAGAATTCGCCACGGGCATCCAGCAGGAATTCCACGGTGCCGGCGCCGACGTAGCCGATGGCCTTGGCTGCCTTCACCGCGGCTTCGCCCATGGCGCGGCGCAGCTCGGGGGTGAGTCCTGGCGCTGGCGCTTCTTCCACCACTTTCTGATGGCGGCGCTGGATCGAGCAGTCGCGCTCGTTGAGGTACAGGCAGTTGCCGTGCTGGTCGGCGAAGACCTGGATTTCCACATGGCGCGGCTTGAGCACGTATTTCTCCACCAGCATGCGCGAATCGCCGAACGACGACTGCGCCTCGCGCTGGGCGGACGCCAGTGCTTCGGCCAGGTCCGCCTCGCGCTCGACCACCTTCATGCCCTTGCCGCCGCCACCGGCGGTGGCCTTGAGCAGCACCGGATAGCCGATCTTTTCCGCGGCAGCACGGAAGGTTTCCACGTCCTGCGCTTCGCCGTGGTAGCCCGGTACCAGCGGCACGCCGGCTTCTTCCATCAGCGCCTTGGCGGCGGACTTGCTGCCCATGGCGTCGATGGCGGAGGCGGGTGGGCCGAGGAAGATCAGCCCGGCCTGTTCGATGGCGCGGGCGAACCCGGCGTTCTCCGAGAGGAAGCCGTAGCCGGGTGGATCGCCTGGGCGCCGCTGGCCTTGGCCGCCTCGATCAGCTTGTCGATGCGCAGGTAGCTCTCGGCCGGCTTGGCGCCGCCCAGGTCGATGCGGATATCGGCTTCGCGGGCATGGCGCGCGCTGGCGTCGATGGCGCTGTGCACGGCAACGGTGGTCAGGCCCACGGCCTTGGCGGTGCGCATCACGCGGCAGGCAATCTCGCCGCGGTTGGCCACCAGCAGGGTATCGATAGGGCGATTCATCACTTCTTCTCCTGCCAGGCGGGCGTGCGTTTTTCCAGAAAGGCGCTCAGGCCTTCCTGACCTTCCGGGCTGGTGCGCAGGCGCGCGATGGCCTGTTCGGTGGTCTGGCGCAGGTCGGCGCTGAAATCGCCATCGCCCACTTCCAGCAGCAGGTCCTTGCAGGCCTTGAGCGCCTGCGGGCTGTTGAGCAGCAGGTTGTCGACCCATTGCTCGAGCGCGGCGTCCAGTTCACTGGCCGGGTAGGTTTCTGCGAGCAGGCCGAGTTCGCGGGCACGTGTGCCGTCGAAGCGTTCGGCGGTCAGCGCGTAGCGGCGGGTGGCGCGCTCGCCGATGGCCTTGACCACGTATGGGCTGATCACCGCCGGTGCCAGGCCGATGCGGACTTCCGACAGGCAGAACAGTGCGTCGCGGGCGCCGATGGCCATGTCGCAGCAGGCGATCAGCCCCAGCGCGCCGCCAAAGGCCGCGCCCTGTACCACGGCCAGGGTCGGCTGCGGCAGTTGGTAGAGGCGCTGCATCAGCTCGCCGAGTTCGTGGGCGTCAGCCAGGTTCGCCTGGTAGTTGAGTTTGGCCGACTCGCGCATCCAGCCCAGATCCGCGCCAGCGGAGAAGTGCTTGCCACGCCCGCGCAGGATGAGGAAGCGGATGCCCGCATCGTCCTGCACCTGGGCCAGCGCTGCGTTCAGTTCGCCGATCACCTGGGCGTCGAAGGCATTGTTCTTGTCCGCGCGGTTGAGCCAGAGGGTGGCCACGCCGCGCGCGTCCTGTTCCAGTTGGATAGTGCTGAAGTCGCTCATGATCTGTCGTGTTCCTCAATGCTTCTTCTTGTAGGAGGCCCGACCTCGGGGCGAGGCTCTTCTGTCAGGCAGGCTGTCGGCTGCATTCGCCGCGAGGTCGCGCCTCCTACCGTTGGGCGCGGCTTGATGTCACTACATTCGGAACACGCCAAATCTAGTCGGCTCGATCGGCGCGTTCAGCGCGGCGGACAGCGCCAGCCCCAGCACTTCGCGGGTCTGCACCGGGTCGATCACGCCGTCGTCCCACAGCCGCGCGCTGGAGTAATAGGGATGGCCCTGGCGCTCGTACTGTTCGAGGATCGGCTGCTTGATGGCCGCCACCTCGTCGTCGCCGAGACTCTTGCCAGCACGCTCGCTCTGTTCCTGCTTGACCTGGGCGAGCACCCCGGCGGCCTGTTCGCCACCCATCACGGCGATGCGCGCGTTGGGCCACATCCAGAGGAAGCGCGGGTCGTAGGCGCGGCCGCACATGCCGTAGTTGCCGGCACCGAAGCTGCCGCCGATGAGCACGGTGAACTTCGGCACCTGGGCGCAGGCCACCGCAGTGACCAGCTTGGCGCCGTGCTTGGCGATGCCGCCGGCCTCGTATTTCTGCCCGACCATGAAGCCGGTGATGTTCTGCAGGAACAGCAGTGGGATGCCGCGCTGGCAGGCCAGCTCGATGAAGTGCGCGCCTTTCTGCGCCGCCTCGGCGAAGAGGATGCCGTTGTTGGCGAGGATGGCGATCGGGTAGCCGTGCAGATGGGCGAATCCGCAGACCAAGGTGGTGCCGAACAGCGCCTTGAATTCATCGAACTCACTGCCGTCCACCAGCCGCGCGATCACCTCGCGCACGTCATAGGGCTGCTTGGCCTGCGCCGGGATCACGCCGTACAGCTCGTCGGCGGCATACAGCGGTGCGCGCGGTTCGCGGGTCTGCAGCTGGCCGAGCTTGCGCCAGTTGAGGTTGGCCACGCAGCGGCGGGCGATGGAAAGGGCGTGCTCGTCGTTCTCGGCGTAGTGGTCGGCGACGCCCGAGGTCTTGCAGTGCACGTTGGCGCCGCCCAGCTCCTCAGCGGTTACCACTTCGCCGGTGGCAGCCTTCACCAGCGGCGGGCCGGCGAGAAAGATGGTCGCCTGGTTGCGCACCATGATGGTTTCGTCGGCCATCGCTGGCACGTAGGCGCCGCCGGCAGTGCAGGAACCCATCACCACCGCGATCTGCGGGATGCCCATGGCGCTCATGTTGGCCTGGTTGAAGAAGATGCGGCCGAAGTGCTCGCGGTCCGGGAACACCTCGTCCTGTCGCGGCAGGTTGGCGCCGCCGGAGTCCACCAGGTAGATGCAGGGCAGGCGGTTCTCGCGGGCGACGGTCTGCGCGCGCAGGTGCTTCTTCACCGTCAGCGGGTAGTAGGTGCCGCCTTTCACGGTGGCGTCGTTGGCGATGATCATGCACTCGACGCCTTCGACGCGGCCGATTCCGGCCACTACGCCGGCAGCAGCGACGTCTTCGCCATAGACCTCATGGGCGGCCAGCGGCGCGAGTTCGAGAAAGGCCGAGCCGGCGTCGAGCAGGGTATCGATGCGCTCGCGCACCAGGAGCTTGCCGCGTGAGACATGGCGCTGCTGGGCGGTGGCGCCGCCGCCTTCGCTGACGCGGCCGAGCAGGGCGCGCAGGTTGTTCACCTGTTCGAGCATCGCCGCGCTGTTGGCGGCGAACTCCGGCGAACGGGTATTGATCTGGGTATGCAGGATGGCCATGTAAGGGCTCCCGTAGGTGGAAATCCGCGAAGCAATTTCCACCTGACTACTGTTGTGGTGGAAAAGACCTCTGGCCGTTTTCCACCCTACGGCTTACTTGGTTTCGTTGAACAGCTCGCGGCCGATCAGCATGCGGCGGATCTCGCTGGTGCCGGCGCCGATCTCGTAGAGCTTGGCGTCGCGCAGCAGGCGGCCGGTGGGGAATTCGTTGATATAGCCGTTGCCACCGAGGATCTGGATCGCCTGCAGGGCCATCTGCGTGGCGTTTTCGGCGGTATAGAGGATCACCCCGGCGGCGTCCTTGCGGGTGGTCTCGCCGCGGTCGCAGGCCTGGGCGACGGCGTAGAGATAGGCACGGCTGGCGTTGAGCTGGGTGTACATGTCCGCCACCTTGCCCTGGATGAACTGGAACTCGCCGATGCTCTGGCCGAACTGCTTGCGGTCGTGGATGTAGGGCACCACCACGTCGAGGCAGGCCTGCATGATCCCGGTCGGGCCGCCGGCCAGTACCACGCGCTCGTAATCCAGGCCGCTCATCAGCACCTTGACGCCGCCGTTCTCGACGCCCAGCACGTTCTCTTCCGGCACCTCGACGTCATCGAAGAACAGCTCGCAGGTGTTGGAGCCACGCATGCCGAGCTTGTCGAACTTGTTGCCGCGGGAGAAACCCTTCCAGTCGCGCTCGACGATGAACGCGGTGATGCCGTGCGGCCCCTTGTCCAGCTCGGTCTTGGCGTAGATCACGTAGGTGTTGGCGTCCGGGCCGTTGGTGATCCAGGTCTTGCTGCCGTTGAGCACGTAGCGGTCGCCGCGCTTCTCGGCGCGCAGCTTCATCGACACCACATCGGAGCCGGCATTCGGCTCGCTCATGGCCAGCGCGCCGACGTGCTCGCCGCTGATCAGCTTGGGCAGGTAGCGGGCCTTCTGCTCGGGGTTGCCGTTGCGGTTGATCTGGTTGACGCACAGGTTGGAGTGGGCGCCGTAGGAGAGGGCGACCGAGGCCGAGCCGCGGCTGATCTCCTCCATCGCCACCACATGCGCCAGGTAGCCGAGGCCGGCGCCACCGTATTCCTCGGAGACGGTCACGCCGAGCAGGCCCATCTCGCCGAATTTCTTCCACATGTCCGCCGGGAACAGGTTGTCCCGGTCGATGGCCTCGGCGCGCGGCGCCAGCTCGGCGGCGACGAAGGCCTGCACCTGCTCGCGCAGCATGTCGATGGTTTCACCGAGGGCGAAGTTGAGGCTGGAGTAATTCATGGGGGCCACCTGTCTTGTATTTGTTCTGCTTTCAGAGGGTTCGTTGGACGGCTTGGGTACCGCCCGGACCGGCGTTCCGGCTCCCCTTTCGCGTGGTTGGGAGAGTGGGTTGCCAGGTAGTTACCTTTACGTTAACGTAACCATGCCCTTGGATGACTGTCAACACCGCCGGCGTCCTTGGGAAGTAAAGCCTCATAACAAGCATAAGACCGAGGAAAATCGACATGAGTCTTCCGAGCTATACCTGCGGACCGCAGAGCAAACCCCTGTTGCCCATGACCATCGGCGCGGCCTTCGACCGCACCGTGGAGCGCTTCCCCCAGCGCGAGGCCCTGGTGGTGCGTCATCAGCAACTGCGCTACACATGGGCGGAACTGGCTGATGCGGTGGAGCGCTGCGCGCGCGGGTTGCTGGCGCTCGGTCTCGAGCCTGGCGAGCGGCTGGGAATCTGGTCGCCGAACTGCGCCGAGTGGTGCATCGTCCAGTTCGCCACGGCGAAGATCGGCGTGATTCTGGTCAACATCAATCCGGCCTACCGGCTCAACGAACTCGAATACGCCCTGAAGCAGTCCGGCTGCCGCTGGCTGGTCTGTGCCGATGCCTTCAAGACGTCCGATTACCACGCCATGCTGCACGAGCTGCTGCCCGAGCTGGAGCGCTCGGCCATCGGTGCGCTGCAGAGCCACATGCTGCCGGAGCTGCGTGGGGTGATCAGCCTCGGCGCCAAGCCGACGGACGGCATGCTGCAGTGGCAGGCGCTGCTGGCCATGGCCGAGCAGGTCGGGCCGGAGCAGCTGCGCCAGTGCGGCGAGGGCCTGCAGTTCGACGAGCCGATCAACATCCAGTACACCTCCGGCACCACGGGCTTCCCCAAGGGCGCCACGCTGAGCCACTACAACATCCTCAACAACGGCTACATGGTCGGCGAGAGCCTCGGGCTCAGCGAGCATGACCGGCTGGTGATCCCGGTGCCGCTGTACCACTGCTTCGGCATGGTCATGGGCAACCTCGGCTGCGTCACCCACGGCACCACGATGATCTACCCGAGCGCCGCCTTCGAGCCGCTGGCGGCACTGCAGGCCGCGGCCGAGGAAAAGGCCACCGGCATGTACGGCGTGCCGACCATGTTCATCGCCATGCTCGATCACCCGGAGCGCCAGTCGCTGGACCTGAGCAGCCTGCGCACCGGCATCATGGCCGGCTCCACCTGCCCGATCGAGGTGATGAAGCGCGTCATCGACGACATGCACCTGGCCGAGATGCAGATCGCCTACGGCATGACCGAGACCAGCCCGGTCTCCACCCAGACCGGCGCGGACGACGACCTCGAGCGGCGTGTCACCAGCGTTGGCCGCACCCAGCCGCACCTGGAGAGCAAGGTGGTCGACGAGCAGGGCCGCGTGGTGCCGCGCGGGCAGATCGGCGAACTCTGCACCCGCGGCTACAGCGTCATGCTCGGCTACTGGAACAATCCGGAGGCGACCCGCGAGGCCATCGACGGCGCGCGCTGGATGCACACCGGCGACCTGGCGGTGATGGACGACGAGGGCTACATCAAGATCGTCGGCCGCAACAAGGACATGATCATCCGCGGCGGCGAGAACGTGTACCCGCGCGAGATCGAGGAATTCCTCTTCACTCACCCGGCGGTGGCCGACGTGCAGGTGATCGGCGTGCCGGACAGCAAGTTCGGCGAGGAGATCGTCGCCTGGATCAAGCTGCACCCGGGCCATCAGGTCGAGGCCGAGGCGTTGCGCGAGTTCTGCAAGGGGCGCATCGCCCACTTCAAGACGCCGCGGCACATCCGCTTCGTCGACGACTTCCCCATGACCATCAGCGGCAAGGTGCAGAAGTTCCGCATGCGCGAGATCAGCGTGGTCGAGCTGGGGCTCAGCGAACGCCACTGACGACAGCCGGCCGGGCTGCCCGGCCGAGCCATCCCTCGCAGGTCCCCAAGGAGCGATCCATGACCCAGCCGATCAGTCGTTTTCCGCTCGCCGAAAGCCTCGATGCGCTGCCGCAGGATGTACGCGAACGCATCCTCGCGGTACAGGCCAAGGCCGGCTTCGTGCCAATGTGTTCCTCATGCTGGCACACCGCCCCGACGAGTTCCGCGCCTTCTTCGCCTACCACGATGCGCTGATGGAGCGCGAAGCGGGCAGCCTGACCCAGGCCGAGAAGGAGATGATCGTGGTGGCCGTCAGTGCCGACCATGGTTGCCTGTACTGCGTGGTCGCCCATGGCGCGATCCTGCGCATCCTCGCCAAGGACCCGCTGATCGCCGATCAGCTCGCGGTCAACTACCGCTCCGCGCCGCTCGGCGAGCGTCAGCGGGCGATGCTGGATTTCGCCCTGCATATCGCCGCGCAGCGCGGCGTGCTCGACGATGCCTGGCAGGCGCGGCTCGAAGCGCAGGGTTTCAGCTGCGACGACATCTGGGACATCGGCGCCATCGCCGCCTTCTTCGGGCTATCCAACCGCCTGGTCTCCATGGCGCGCACCCCGCCGAACGAGGAGTTCTACCTGCTGGGCCGCGTGCCCAGAAGCCCCGCGCGCTGAGCGCGATCCCCATTACCGCATGACGTGGTAATTCCAGTCCGATAGGAAGTCGCGGTCGGGCTTAACGACAGCTGCATCTACCGACAATAACAAGAGAGAGACCTATGCACCTGAAACCCCTGAGCCAGTTGTTCCTGTTCGGCGGCCTGGCTGCCGCCGTTGGCGTTCCGACCGCCGCCAGCGCCGCCTTCATCGACGACGCCACGGCCAGCCTCGAGCTGCGCAACTTCTACATGAACCGCGACTACCGCGACGACGACAAGGCCGACACGCCGCAACACAAGGGTGCGCCGAAAGCCAAGGCCGACGAATGGGGCCAGGGCTTCATTCTCAACCTGCAGTCCGGCTTCACCGAGGGGCCGGTGGGCTTCGGCGTCGACGCGCTGGGGCTGTTGGGCGTCAAGCTCGACTCGGGCGCGGGGACCAGCGGCACCGGTACGCTGCCGCGCAACCCGGCCACCGCCGAGCCGGTGGACGACTACAGCTTCCTCGGGCTGACCGCCAAGGCCAAGCTGTCCAATACCGTGCTCACCCTGGGCACGCACCAGCCGACGCTGCCGGTGCTGTTCCGCAACGACACGCGCATGCTGCCGCAGACCTTCGAGGGCGCGCAGATCCTCTCCAAGGAGTTCGAAGGCCTGACCCTGCTCGGCGGCCAGTTCCGCTCGACGCGCCTGCGCGACTCGTCCAACTACGGCGACATGACCATGTTCGCCGACGGCTCCAGCGGGGGATAGCCAGCGACCGCTTCAACTACGCCGGCGGCAGCTACGCCTTCACGCCGAAGTTCACCGCGACCTATTACTACGCCGAGCTGGAAGACAACTACAGCCAGCACCACGTCAACCTGTTGCACGTGCTGCCGCTGTCCGAGCGCCTCGGCCTGAAGTCCGACATCCGCTACTTCAAGAGCGACGGCGAGGGCAATGCCCGCGTCGACAACCGCAACATCGGCGCCATGTTCAGCCTGCTCTATGCCGGGCATTCGCTGGGCCTGGGCTACCAGGACCAGAGCGGCGACACCGGCATGCCGTTCGTCGGTGGCGGCACCGACCCCTGGACGCTGAACACCCTGACCTATCACCACTTCCTGCGGGCCGAGGAGGATGGCTGGCAGATGCGCTACGACTACGACTTCGCCGCGGCCGGCATCCCGGGCCTGACGTTGATGGCGCGCTACGTGCGTGGTGACGACTTCGAGATCGCCGGGGCCGATGCCAAGGAATGGGAACGGGACGTCGACCTGGCGTATACGGTGCAGAGCGGGCCGTTGAAGAACTTCAACGTGCGCTTGCGCAATGTGATGTATCGCGGCAGCCATACCACCGATATCGATGAGAACCGGGTGATCGTCAGCTATACGCTGAAGTTCTGAGGTGTGTGAGGCACGGCCGGGCCGGGCGATGGCTCGGCTGTGCTTTTTTGTTGCGTGATGCTTCGGTGGCATAAGGCGGTTGCCGAGTGAGCTGGTTGCATTGTTTCGCCCTGCTGGGCGAGTTCCTTTTGGCAGTCGCCCGGATGGCCGGCCCCGCCAAAAGGAACCAA
>NZ_AZSV01000109.1:0-12539 GCF_000582595.1 Pseudomonas sp. BAY1663 | reverse complement strand
GAACATGGCGCCGAAGGTGTCGGCGTCGACGTTGCTGCCGCCGTCGTCGGTCTGGTGCACGTAGCGGATGTCGGTCTTGAGGCTCTGCTTGTCGCCGATCGGCAGCACGTGGACCAGGCCGAGATTGTGCTCCTTGTAGATGCCGTCCAGCCCGCCGTAGTAGTAGCTGGTGCTCAGTTCCGGCGACCAGTTGTAGCGTCCGCCGGCGAAGAGGAACTCGTCGCTGGTGGCGTGGCGGCCGAACTGGATGTTGCGCAGGCCACCATTGAAGGCGGTCATTTCCTCGTTGTCCGAGGAGTTGCGCTGGTTGACCCGGTCGAGCTTGCCGAGGTCCAGCGTGAGGTTCTGGATGTCCTTGCTCTGCAGCCAGGCGCCGCGATAGGTCTGTGGCAGCAGGCGGCTGTCGTTGCGCATGACCACCGGCAGCAGCGGCTGCATGGTGCCGACGTGCAGGGTGGTTTGCGATATGCGCGCCTTAGCGGTGAGGCCCGCCGAGCCGTAATCGTCCTGGGCGCGGTTGGGTGCTTCGCGATCGCTCTGCAGGATGCCGGTGCCGACCCGGTCGGGGCTCGAGTCGAGCTTGATGCCGAGCAGGCCGATGGCGTCGAGGCCGAAGCCCACCGGGCCCTCGGTGTAGCCGGATTCCATTTTCAGCATGAAGCCCTGGGCCCATTCCTCGGCCTTCGACTGACCGTTGCCGGAGCGGAAATCGCGGTTCATGTAGAAGTTGCGCAGGTCTACGCTGGCCTTGCTGTCTTCGATGAAGGCCGCGCTGGCCGGGCTGGTGATGCCCAGTACGGCGCCGGTGCAGAGCAACTGGCAGATGGTGCGGGGGACGTGTTGCATGTGTGCTTCCTCTTGTTGTTATAGCGTTGCGGGGTGTTGCGGGTGAAGTCGTGCCGCGGCTGCCCTTGCGGGCTATCCGGGGATTCGCGTCAGCCGTTCGTGCAGGCCGATATTCCCGAGCAGGAACAGGCGCGGGTCCATGGGCCGCGGCTGGTGGACGATGGGGCGAAGTCCATGCGGGCGAGGATGTCGCGCTCCAGGTCGACGCCCGGGGCGATCTCGGTCAGTTCCAGGCCGTCGCGGGTGAGGCGGAACACGCAGCGCTCGGTGACGTAGAGCACCGGCTGCTCGCGCTCGGCGGCCAGGCGGCCGGCGAAGGTGCGGTGCTCGACCGTGTCGACGAACTTGCGTTGCGTGCCGTCGCGCAGGATGCGCAGGCGGCCGTCTTCGATGCGGATGTCCTGCGCGCCGGCGCTGAAGGTGCCGGCGAACACCACGTGCTTGGCGCTCTGGCTGATGTTGATGAACCCGCCGGCGCCGGCCAGGCGCGTCCCGAAACGGGAGACGTTGAGGTTGCCCGCGGCATCGGCCTGGGCTAGCCCGAGTATGGCGAGATCCAGGCCGCCGCCATCGTAGAAGTCGAACTGGTAGGGCTGGTCGAGCAGGGCGCTATGGTTGCTGGCCGCGCCGAAGTTCAGCCCCGACGCCGGCACGCCGCCGATCACGCCGGGTTCGGCGGTCAGGGTCAGCAGGTCGATCACGCCTTCTTCGGCGGCCACCGCGGCGACACCTTCGGGCATGCCGATGCCGAGGTTGACCACGGCGCCGGGCACGAGCTCCTGGGCGGCGCGACGGGCGATCAGCTTGCGCAGGTCCAGCGGCAGCGGCGCCAGGCTGCCCATCGGAACACGGACTTCGGCGGCGAACGCCGGGTTGTAGCCGGTGGCGAAGGTCTGCCGGTGGTTGGCCGGCTCGGCGAGCACCACGCAGTCCACCAGCATGCCGGGGATCTTCACCTCGCGGGCATTCAGCGAGCCGCGTTCGACGATGCGCTCGACCTGGGCGATCACCAGCCCGCCGCTGTTGCGCGCGGCCATGGCGATGGCCAGGCTCTCGATGGTCAGCGCCTCGCGTTCCATGCTCAGGTTGCCGTCGGTATCGGCGCTGGTGGCGCGGATGATGCCGACGTGGATCGGGACGCTGGGGTAGAACAGGTAGTCTTCGCCATTGATGGCCAGGCGCTGGACCAGTTCGGTGGTGGTGCGGGCGTTGAGCCGGCCACCGCCGAATGCGGGATCGACGAAGGTGCCGAGGCCGATCTTCGACAGCTGCCCCGGCTTGCCGGCCGCGATGTCGCGGTAGAGCTGGGAAATCACCCCCTGGGGCAGGTTGTAGGCCTCGATGCGGTTGTCCACGGCGAGTTGCTGCAGCCCGGGAACGAGCCCCCAGTGGCCGCCGATCACCCGTCGCACCAGGCCTTCATGGGCCAGGTGATTGAGGCCGCGGTGCTGGCCGTCGCCTTGCCCGGCGGCATAGACCAGGGTCAGGCCGCGTGGCGCCCGTTCGGCAAGGAAGCGTTGTTCGAGGGCGATGGCGATCTCTTCGGCGAAGCCGATGCCGACGAAACCGCCGGTGGCGACATTGGCGTCGTCGGGGATGCGTGCCACGGCTTCGGCGGCGGTCATGAGCTTGTTCATGGCTGTGGCTCCGGTTGCGAGCGCGCCATGGACGGGCAGGCGATGAGACGCTGAGCGATGGTCATCCGGCGATCCTTATTGTTGTTCTCGAGCTGCGCTATGCGGCGACAGCTGGCCCGTTCGGCCTGGTTCCCCTGGCAGAGCGAAAGCCGTGCCAGTTAGCGCTTGCGGCGATGCAGACCTTGCGCTAGAGCGGGTTCGCCGCATACGGGCGAGGGGAAGGTGCGCGGCTGGAGGTGTCCGTGCTGCTGGACATGTGCAGGATCGAGGGCGGTTCGGGGCGGGATTGTCCATTCGGCTGGACGTGCCTGCCGGCGCGGGAGCCCGGCGCTACGCCCGTCGGAGGGCATGGCGCCGGGCTTCACCGGTCAGTGCGTGGCGTTGCGGCTGTTCACGCAGACGAAGCTGGAGGCACTGTCGACGTCGCCCTTGCCGATGTACTTCGGCCAGCCCGGATATTCGCACAGCGGCCGGGTACGCCCCGGCACGCCGACGCTGTCGGCGACGATCTGGCGGCGTGGTTCGATGCCGTGCTCGACCCAGTCTTCCAGAGCGCTCAGCGAGTCCCAGGCGGCGTTGAACACCGTGCTGGCGGCATGCGCATAGCCGGGGATCTCGTAGTAGCGCAGGAACCGGCGCGTCTTGCCGGGACCCATGTCGCGGCGCACGCGCTCGTAGTACTCGGCGGTGGCGCGGGTGCTCACCAGTTGGTCGGATGTGCCGTGCGCCATGAGGATCTTGCCGCCGTTGTCGGCGAAGGCCGACAGGTCGGTCTGGTTGACGTCCTGGCGCAGCGACAGCTCGCTGATGCGCGCCAGCCAGGGGCCGGGATTCTGCGGATCGAGCGTCAGCGAGTTGAAGGTGGGATTGCGGGTGACGAAATAGCGCACCCATTCATCCCAGAAGCCGGAATGGTAGGGCGCGCCCTCCTCGAACCCGGTGCCGTGCACCGGCATCGGATAGCTCGGCTGCAGGGTGTTGAGACCGAGGCGGTTGACCACCAGCTGCACGCCGCTGCCGGGCCGGCCGAGATCGGTGCCCCAGGTATTGAAACCCGGGTAATGCGTTTCGCCGCTGGCCAGCGGGAAGTCGAAGCGGATCGGTGTGTCGAATACCCGCAGCGCGCGGATTTGCGCATCCGATAGGCAGCGTTCGGAGGTGCTGGCGCCGCCGGGACAGCGCAGCGGCTTGCCGTCGAGCCTGGCGCGGGCCGGGTCGAAGCGGGCATTGCAGGCGGCCTGGTGGCTGATCACGCCGTCGCGCACACCGTCCAGGCTGTCGCAGGCCTGCATGGCGGCCTCGAGCAATGCGGCGCGCTGCTCCAGGGTGGGGAAGGCACCCGGCGCGGCGAGCGCGCGGGTGATGCGGCCGAATTGCAGGTCCAGCGCCAGGGCGTTGTAGGCCGGATAGAGGACGATGGCGCCGTGGAAGTCGGTCGGCCACTGCTGGACCACCGCCAGCGCCTCGCGGCCTCCGGTGGAGCCGCCGGCGAAGTAGCTGCGCTCGGGGCGCGCACCGTAGTGCCGCTCGATCAGGTAGAGCGCGGCGTCGCGGGTTTTCTTCAGCGCATCGTGGGCATAGTTGGCCAGGGCCTCCTCGTTCCAGGCGAAGGCGCCGGGGCTGGCCGGGTCGGCGACGTGCCCGGAGTCGCTGGCGAACACCGCGTAGCCACGGCCCAGCGGGGTGGGGCGGTCCAGCGGGCCGGCCGGCACGTTGCCGGCGACATTCGGCACGCTGCCGTTGTAACCGCCGCCACCGTACATCATGGCCTTGCGGTTCCACTGCTCGGGCAGCACCAGGCGCATGCGGATGCTCGGGGCGCCGGGATCGAGCGGAAGGATTTCGGCGCTGACCTCGCAATGGGCGCCCTAGGTCTGCGGCGGCGTGCCGCCGGCCACCACCGGCGTGGCCGAGGTGACCTGCGCGCCACTGCTTGGCAGGCCGATGGCGGCGGCGGGAATGCGCAGCGATGCCAGCGCGGCGCAGGAACCGGGGGCGGCCTGCGCCAGGCCGGTGAGTGCCAGCAGGGCCGCGCCGCCGAGGCCGCATAGGCGCTGCATGGAAGAAGCGCGCCTGAAGCGCGGTGAACCCGATGCATTCATGAGAGCTTTCCTTTTGTTGTTGTAGTCGGACATCTCGCAGCGGCGGGCGGTCGTCCACGTGGTGCGCGGTGCGGCCGTTCGCCTCCGCCAGGTGTAGCTAAAGCTGTGCCAGGGCACGCGCTGCGGCGTAACGTCCATGACCGCCGCCGCGCGGTGCTCTGGGCTCGCGTTCGGCGCGATGTCGACGGGATGCAATGGGGGCGTGGCTGTCCGGCGGGGACGACATGTCGGGGTGGATGGACAACGAATTGTCCGGCGCGGCAGGCATGATGGCGTCATGCCTGCCGCGCGAATGGCCACGGGAAGAGGCAGCGGCGCCGCGCCGCCGCCGTCGTGCTAGTTGAAGCGGCCGTGCAGGCCGCCGACGCTCATCCGGCCGGCACCGAGCAGGGCGATCGCCACCGCGCCGAACAGGAACAGCGCCTGCAACTCGATCGCCCAGCCGCCCATCGGCCCTATCGAGAACAGCTCGGCGCGGTGTACCAGCGCCAGGGCGACGACCATGTTGCCGATCATCAGCACGGCGCCGAGGCGCGTGTACAGGCCGAAGATCACCAGCAGCGGGCCAACCACTTCGCCGAGGTAGACGCCATATGCGAGAAAGGTCGGCAAGCCCATGTCGGCCAGCATGCCGGCGATGCCGCCCACGCCGTTCAGCAGCTTGGAAATGCCGTGCAGCAGGATCAGCACGCCCACCGTCAACCTGAGTACCAGCTTGCCTGCATCGTCTGTCATGTCGTCTTTGCCCCCATGACGGCCGCCGGGAGTCGGCGAGCTCATGGATAAAGGTAGAACAGGCCGTACGGCCCTGCACGCCGATGCCGCGCTGCAGCCGGCAGGCTTGAGCCTGCGCCAGGCGCTACCGGGGCGCGTTCAGCGCTGGCTCAGGCCGTGTTGCTGCAGCTTGCTGTACAGGCTCGCACGGGAAATGCCGAGCTCCATGGCGGCGCGCCGGCGGTTGCCCTTGCAGGCCAGCAATGCGCTCTGCAAGGCGCGGCGCTCGGCCTGGGCGAGGGTCTGCGCCAGGGGTTGCAGCGGCACGTTTTCCGCAGGCTCGGTACTTGCCGGCGGCATTGTGCCGACACTGGAGGGGGCCGGTAGCGGGACCGCCGGCGCGTTCTGCTCGCCGAGCAACGGCAGCAGGTGCGCGGCTTCCAGCTGCGGGCCGTCGGCGGCGAGCTGGGCGCGTTCCAGCAGGTTGCCGAGCTCGCGCACGTTGCCGCGCCAGGGTTGCACGCAGAGCAGCGCCAGCGCTTCCGGGCTGAGCTCCATGGGCGCCTGGCCGGAGCGGTTGGCGATGTCGTCGAGCAGGTGCTCGACCACCGCGGGGATGTCGCTGCTGCGCTCGCGCAACGGCGGTACGCGCAGGGCGAGGACATTGAGGCGGTAGTAGAGGTCGTCGCGGAACTGGCCGGCGGCGACTTTGGCTTCCAGGTCGATATGGGTCGCGGCGATGACCCGCACGTTGAGCGCCTTGACCTGGTTGGAGCCCAGCGGCTCGACCTCCTGCTCCTGCAGCACGCGCAGCAGCTTGGCCTGCAGCGGCAGGGGCAGGTCGCCGATCTCGTCGAGGAACAGCGTGCCGCCATTGGCCACCTCGAACTTGCCGATGCGCGCCTTGCGGTCGGCGCCGGTGAAGGCGCCGGGGGCGGTGCCGAACAGTTCGGCCTCGACCAGGCTTTCCGGGATCGCCGCGACGTTGACCGCGACGAACGGCCCGCGCGCCCGCGGCGAGAGGTTGTGGATGCCCTGGGCCAGCAGCTCCTTGCCGGTGCCGGTCTCGCCGCGCAGCAGCACCGTGGCGTCGAGCTGCGCGGCGCGCCGCGCCTGGCGCTTGACCTCGCTGGCCGCCGGGCTGTTGCCGATGAAGCCGGCGATGGTGTAGCGCGCACGGCGGGCCTTGGCCAGTTCGTTCTGGGTGGCCACCAGTTGCGTTTGCAGGCTGGTGTACTTGGCCATCAGCGGCTTGAGGTGGCGCGCGCGGTCGAACAGCACGAAGCCCAGCGCGCCGACCAGGGTGCCGTCCTCGTCGCGCAGCGGAATGCGGGTGACGACGAAGTGCTCGTCGCCGAAGGCCATCAGGTCGAGCATGCTCGGCTGGCCGCTCTCGACCACCTCGCGCAGGCGGCTGGCCGGCAGGACTTCCTCGATCTCCTTGCCGAGCACGTTGGACGGGTCGCGGATGCCGACCTTCTCCGCGTACTTGTCGTTGATCCAGACGATGCGTGCCTGCCGGTTGACCGCGATGGTGCCTTCGCACTGGGCGTTGAGGTGGTCGAACAGCAGCGGCATGGCCACCGCACGGAAGCGCTCCGGGGAGACGCCGATGATCAGGCCGTGGTGGTCGAGTTCGTCGCGGGCAATCGCCATGGGCAGTGAGATCCGTTTGAGTGCGGCCGATTATGGAAGCCCCGACAGCCCCGGGCAAGGGCTGCGGGGCGGGGCTCAGGGCTGGCTGTAGACCTCGTTGGGCAGCCAGGTGGCCAGTGGCGCGAAGTAGAACACCAATGCCAGCCCGATCAGCTGAATGATGATGTACGGCAGCACGCCGAGGTACACGTCGCGGGTGGTGACCTCGGGTGGGCAGACGCCCTTGATGTAGAACAGTGCGAAGCCCACCGGCGGGGTGAGGAACGAGGTCTGCAGGCAGAGCGCGAAGAGGATCGCGAACCACAGCGGATCGACGCCCATGGAGAACAGCACCGGCGCCACCAGCGGCAGGATGATCAGGGTGATCTCCACCCAGTCGAGGAAGAACCCCAGCAGGAAGGTGATCGCCAGCACCGTGAGCAGCACGCCGGTCTGGCCGAACGGCAGGCCGGTCAGCGCCGCGCGGATCACGTCGTCGCCGCCCAGGCCGCGCAGCACGGCGGCGAACACCGTGGCGCCGATGAAGATGCCGAAGATGAACGCCGCGGTGCGGCTGGTCTGGTACAGCGCATCCTTGAGCACCGGCAGGCTCAGGCGGCGGCTGGCCGCGGCCATCAGCAGCGCACCGAAGGCGCCGACCGCCGAGGCCTCGGTGGTGGTGGCGATGCCGAAGAAGATCGAGCCGAGCACGGCGAAGATCAGCCCCAGCGGCGGCACCACGGCCCAGAACACGTCGAGCAGCGCGCGGCCGTCGAGCTTCTGCCGGTTGGCCGGCGCCGGCGCGAAATCCTTCTTCAGCCAGGCGGCGACGACGATGTACAGCACGTACATCAGCGCCAGCAGCATCCCCGGGATCAGCGCGCCCATGAACAGCTTGCCCACCGAGGCTTCCGAGGTGCCGAGGCGGTCGGCCATCAGCACCAGCATGATGCTCGGCGGAATCAGGATGCCCAGGGTTCCCACCGAGCAGGCGGTGCCCACCGCCAGGCTCTTGTTGTAGTTGGCCTGCAGCATCGGCCCGACGGACAGCATGCCGAGCAGCGCCACCGAGGCGCCGACGATGCCGGTGGAGGCGGCGAGCAGGATGCCGACCACCACCACCGTCACCGCATAGCCGCCGCGCAGCGGGCCGAGCACGCGCACCAGGCTGTGCATCAGCCGCTCGGCGATGCCCGAACGGTCGAGCATGATGCCCATGAAGATGAACAGCGGCAGCGCCACCATCAGCTCGTTGGCGACGATGCCGTAGATGCGCGCGTCGAGCACGCCGATGGTGCCGTCCCAGGTGAACCAGAGGTTGGCGTCGAAGTATTCCACCAGCCCGTAGCCGAGCACGGCGAACAGCAGGCCGATGCCGGCCAGCGACCAGGCGACCGGGAAGCCGAGCAGCAGCAGGCCCATGAAGCTGGCGAACATGGCGATGACGAGGATTGTTTCCAGACCCATGATTACGGCTACTCCATCAGGGCTGCGAATGGCCGCGGTCGCGGTCATCCAGAGGGGCCGCCAGGGCCCGTGGGAAATTGAACAGCAGCGTGCTGCAGCGCAGTGCCCTGGAGAACAGCGCCAGCGCCACCAGCGTCAGCCCCAGCGGCAGTACGCTCTTGAAGATGAAACGGTGCGGCAGCCCGCTGGGCGCCTGCGAGCGTTCGTTGTAGAGGTAGGCCTTGTAGGCGTAGGGGATCAGTGCATCGACCATCAGCGCGACCACCGGCAGTGCCAGCAGGGCGATGGCGAGCAGTTCGATCAGCGCCTGGCTGCGCAGGCTGAAGCGTTCGCGCAGCACGTCGACGCGCACATGGTCGTCGCGCACCACGGCGTAGGCGAGGGCGAGCATCAGCGCGGCACCGAACAGGTGCCAGGACAGCTCCTCCAGTGCAATGGAGCCGCGCGCGAGGACGAAGCGGCTGAACACGTTGGCCAGCACCACCAGCAGCACCAGCAGCCAGAGCCAGGCGCTGGCTTCGCCGATGGCCACCAGCAGGCGATCCAGGCGCCGCGAGATGCGGTTGTGCGGCAGCGTGTCGGCATGGGGCGTAGGCGTGGGCGTTACCGCCTCGGGGGACACGGGTTGAAAGGACATGGCGACCTCACTCGGGGCCTGCGCGCTGTTCCGGCTCGGCAGCGCGCAGGCAGCATGAAGGAGGCGGGCACGGCGACGCGCCCGCCGGTTCGGCGCGGGACCGTCAGTCGTACTGGTAGTAGTCGCGCGGCAGGTAGCCCATGCCGTGCCAGATCGAGTGGTGCTGCATGAACTCGCGCTGGCTGGTCAGCACGCGCTTGAACATCTCGTCCTTGGCGGCCATCTCGTCGAGCACCTGATCGGTGACCTTCTGCAGCTCGCGCAGTACCGGCTCGGGCAGCACCTGGGCCTTCACGCCCTGCTTCTGGTAGTCGCGCAGGGCGGTCGGCTGAGCCCACTCGCTCTCGGCGAAGCCCTTGAGGGTGGCCGACTCGCAGCCCATCTCGATCAGCGCGCGGCTTTCCGGCGCGAGCTTGTCCCAGACGTCCTTGTTGACCAGCAGGTGCGAGGTGGTCAGCGTCTGGTGCCAGCCGGGCATGACGTAGTTCTTGATGATCTGGTCCAGGCCCAGCATCTTGTCCACCGCCGGCTGGGAGAACTCGGTGGCGTCGATGGTCTTGCGCTCCAGCGCCTGGTAGATCTCGCCGCCCGGCACCATGGTCACCGAGGCGCCGAGCTTTTCCAGCACCTTGCCGCCGATGCCGGCGAAGCGGATGCGCAGGCCGTCGATGTCTTCCAGCTTCTCGATGGGCTGGGCGAACCAGCCGGCGCCTTCCGGGCCGATGATGCTGCACAGCATCGGGTGGATGTTGCGCGGCGCGTAGATTTCCTCGAGCAGCTTCTTGCCGTCGCCCTGGTAGTACCAGGCCAAGTGCGCTGGCGGCTCCATGTTGAACGGCGCGCCGGAGTACAGCGGCAGCGCCGGGATGGTGCCCTGGTCGTAGCCGATCCAGGTGTAGCCGGCCGGGTACTTGCCGCTGCTCACCGCATCCATGATCTCGAACGGCGGCACCAGCTCGCCCGGCTCGTAGTAGCGCAGCTGGATGTCGCCGCCGGAGACGGCCTTGAGCGAGTCGGAAAGATGCTTGACCGGCGTGGAGAGGCCGATCAGGTGCGACGGGAAGGCCAGCGGCACTTGCCAGCGGATCTTCTCCGCGGCGGCCGCGACGCCGCTGAACAGGCTGGCGCCGAGCAGGGTGGTGGCACCGATGGCACAGGCGAGACGGGAGAGCTTGTTGTTGATCGACATGCAGGTTTCCTTCTTGTTGTTGTAAAGCCCGAGGCAGCCGCGCTAGCCGCTCGTGGCAGAGGGCGCTACGGGCCAGACAAGAACGAAGGCCGAATCGAGATGCCGAGTCAGCGCCAGCCTTGTTCTTGGGTTTGTTCTGGCGTCCAGGCTGACTTAGCAGGTTCTATGCCCGAGTCGCGACAGCCGACGTACGGCGCGCCCTGCCATGGTTTTGCCGGTGCCTGGCGGCGCCGGCCATGTCTGCAATGGCAGACACTTGCGGGGTGCGAGGAGGGGAGTGTCCAGTTTTCCGGAAACTGTCCACTGCGCTGGACGCTCACTGGGAGCGCGGTGCGCCATGGGCACAGCGATGCGTCAGGCAGCGCCGGAGGGGGGCGATGGTCGCGGCGCCGGGGCGGGCCCGGCTCGGCTCAGCTCGCGGTCTTTTCTCGAGGGTCGCCTGCAGGGCGGTACGGCAGCGTTCTTCGGCGGTATCCAGCTCCAGCTGCATCTGCTGGATGTCGAGCAGTTGCTGCTCCAGTTGCTGGCGGCGTTCGGCGATCATGGCGAGCATGATGTTGAGCTGCTTCTGGTTGCCGGCCTTGGGGTCGTAGAGCTCGATCAGCGTCTTGCATTCGGCCAGCGAGAAGCCGATGCGCTTGCCGCGCAGGATCAGTTTGAGCGCGACGCGATCCTTCGGCGAATAGATGCGCTCCTGGCCACGGCGGGTCGGCGAGAGCATGCCCTGTTCTTCGTAGAAGCGGATGGCCCGAGTGGTAATGTCCAGCTCATTGGCCAGGTCGGAAATGCTGTAGGTTTGCTTGGACATGGTACTTCCCGATCATCCTCAGTCGCGCCCGGCGAACCGGGCGCGTGTGTCTGCCAGCATGCCCTGGGGCGACGGCTCGCTCAGGGGCGTTCGATGGCCAAGGCTACGCCCTGGCCCCCGCCGATGCACAGTGTCGCCAGGCCCTTGCGCACGTCGCGGCGCTGCATCTCGTGCAGCAGGGTCACCAGGATACGGCAGCCGGAAGCGCCGATGGGATGGCCCAGGGCGATTGCGCCACCGTTCACGTTGACCTTATCGGCATCCCAGCCCAATTCCTTACCCACCGACAGTGCCTGCACGGCGAAGGCTTCGTTGGCTTCGATCAGGTCCAGCTCGGCCAGCGTCCAGCCGGCCTTTTCCAGGCAGCGGCGGGTGGCCGAGACCGGGCCGATGCCCATGATCGCCGGGTCGACGCCGGCATTGGCGTAGCCGACGATCTTCGCCAGCACCGGCAGGCCGAGGGCCTGGGCCTTGGCGGCGCTCATCAGCACCACCGCGGCGGCGCCGTCGTTGAGGGTCGAGGCGTTGCCGGCGGTGACGCTGCCGTCCTTCTTGAATGCCGCGCGCAGGCCGCCGAGGGATTCGGCGGTGGTGCCGGCACGCGGTTGTTCGTCGCGGGCGAAGGCCACCGGCTCACCCTTGCGCTGCGGGATCATCACCGGGGTGATTTCCGCATCGAAGCGGCCGCTCTCGATGGCGGCGCTGGCGCGCTGCTGCGACTGCGCGGCGAAGGCGTCCTGCTGGGCGCGGTCGATGCCGTACTTGTCGGCCAGGTTCTCCGCAGTGATGCCCATGTGATAGTCGTTGAAGGCATCCCACAGGCCGTCGCTGATCATGCTGTCGATCATCTGCGCGTGGCCCATGCGCAGGCCGGTGCGCGCGCCAGGCAGGACGTAGGGCGCCAGGCTCATGTTCTCCATGCCGCCGGCGATGACCACCTCGGCGTCACCGCAGCGGATCGCCTGGGCCGCCAGGTGCAGGGCCTTGAGGCCCGAGCCGCAGACCTTGTTGAGGGTCATGGCCGGTACCGCGTGGGGCAGGCCGGCCTTGATCGAGGCCTGGCGTGCGGTGTTCTGCCCGGCGCCGGCGGTGAGTACGTGGCCGAGGATCACTTCATCCACTTCGGCCGGGGCGATACCGGTTTTTTCCAGCAGGGCACGGATCACGGTGGCGCCCAGTTCGACCGCCGGCACATTGGCCAGCGCGCCCTGGAAACTGCCGATGGCGGTGCGGGTTGCAGCTACGATAACGACGTCTTGCATGACGGGCTCCGAATAAAAAAGCGTTACGTCGCGACGCAACGCAAAGGACAGGTCCTGGACCTGTCGCCAGGATAAGGACGCTCGCTGGCAGCGAGACGGGCCGGAACACAGTGCGCCGTGGCGGCGGCCTGCCGGCTGGCCCGGGGAGCGGGCGCAGCGGGTCGATACCGCAGTATACGGGCGCGCAGGTGACTGGCCAGTCTCGGCCGTGCCGGCTGTGCGCTGCCGGGGCGAGCGGCGGG
>NZ_AZSV01000108.1:0-12664 GCF_000582595.1 Pseudomonas sp. BAY1663 | reverse complement strand
TTCACGGCGCCTGCTGCTTTTGTGGGAGGCCCGACCTCGGGGCGATGCTTTTGGGCTTCAAGCTTCAGTCTGCAATCATTCTGCGGAACGATGCTTTTCGCGGGCGATGCCGACGATCTGAGCGGCATCGATGACCGCACCATGGCATCATTGCCATGCTTCATTCATACGTTTGTTCGCTCCACAAGAGCGGCGGCGTGCAAGAGGATTCGGCCCAACCGGCTGAATGACGTTTCCCCTTATCCCGAAGGAAACCCGTATCTCCATCCTCAGGCCGTCATGAAATGCTGACGCACCGCGGTTGCGGTGCGCATCGCGTTGGCGACGCCGTCATTTGCTCTGGTAGTTTTTTCTGCATGAATCGTTTGAAAGGTTTTGACCTGCTGGCCCTTGGCTTCATGACGTTTGCGCTGTTTCTCGGCGCTGGCAATATCATCTTCCCGCCTAGCGCCGGCATGGCCGCGGGCGAGTTCATCTGGCGCGCGGCATTCGGCTTCCTGCTCACCGGCGTCGGCCTGCCCTTGCTCACGGTGGTGGCACTGGCCCGGGTCGGCGGCGGCATGGACCGGCTCACGGCGCCGCTCGGCAAGATTGCCGGCACCTTGCTCGCGGTTGCGGTCTACCTGGCCATCGGGCCCCTGTTCGCCACGCCGCGGACCGCTGTCGTCTCCTTCGAGATGGGCATCGCGCCCTTCAGCGGCAATGCCGATATGCCGCTGTTCGTCTACACGCTGGTGTTCTTCGCGGCCATGCTGTTCCTGGTCCTGAATCCCGGGCAACTGGTCAACCGCATCGGCAAGTTCATCACCCCGGTGCTGCTGGCCGCGCTACTGGTGCTCGGTGGTGCCGCGATCTTCGCGCCGGCTGGCGAGGTAGGTGCCACCGCCGACGGGTATCGCCATGCGCCCCTGATCAAGGGGTTTCTCGAAGGCTACCTGACCATGGATACCTTGGTGCGCTGGTTTTCGGGATCGTCATCGCGACCGCCATCCGTGATCGGGGCGTGGACGAGCCGGCGCTGGTGACCCGCTATTCGATGGTCGCTGGAGTGATCGCGGCGATTGGCCTGTCGCTGGTTTACCTGGCCTTGTTCTATCTCGGTGCCACCAGCCAGGGCATTGCGGCTGGCGCCGAGAATGGCGTCCAGATCCTGACGACGTATGTGCAACACACCTTCGGCACGCCCGGCAGTCTGTTGCTGGCCGTGGTGATCACGCTGGCCTGCCTGACCACCGCCGTGGGTCTGACCACGGCGTGCGGGGAGTTCTTCAGCGGGTTGCTGCCGGTTTCCTATCGCACGGTGGTGATCGTTTTCGCCTTGTTCAGCCTGCTGGTGGCGAACCAGGGGCTGACGCAGCTGATCAGCGTATCGGTGCCGGTACTGGTGGGCTTGTATCCGCTGGCGATCGTGCTGGTGGCGCTGAGCCTGCTCGACCGCTTCTGGCTGTCGTCGTCGCGCGTGTTCGTGCCGGTCATGGCGATCACCTTGATCTTCGGCGTCGCCGATGGGCTGGCCGCCGCGGGACTCAGCGGCTGGGTGCCGGAACTGTTCACCCAACTGCCGTTCGCGGATCAGAGCATGGGTTGGCTACTGCCGGTGCTGGTGATGTTGCTGCTGGCTATCGCCGCTGATCGCATGCTCGGTCGCCCCGCCCTGGAGCGCTAGAAGCAGAGCAGCCTTTCATGGGGTGGGCTTCCCCACGCGTCTGCTGGGCATGACGCGGCTTACCCTGTTCGCACCGTTGTGGGAGCCCACTTGCGGGCGAACAGCGGCGGCGCATGGCGCCGATCGCCAGCAAGCTGGCTCCTACGCACTATGCGGCTCTTGCCCATGCGCTTGCACCCTATGGAGCGTGCGCGGAGCCCACCGCTTTTCGAGGCGGCGGTACTGCCAGGCCGTATGCTTCACTGTGCGAGAGCGGTGCTGGCTATAATCCCGTGCAGTTTTCGAGGACGCCCCATGACGTTTTCCAGTCAAACCCTGCCGCATCTGATCGCCGTCGTCTGGTTCATTGCCTGCTGGGCGGGCTATACCCGCTATGCGAGCTGGCGCGGGCGCGATACCGCCTGCCTGGCCAGCGTGCTGCACCTGTACCGGCAGGACTGGATGCAACGCCTGCTGCTGCGCGACAACCGTATCGCCGACGCCAATGTGATCGGCAACCTGGAGCGCAACGCCTCGTTCTTCGCCTCCAGCACGCTGATCATCCTTGCCGGCGTCCTGACCGTGCTGGGGGCGTCCGACCGTGCGGTTTCCCTGCTGGCCGATCTGCCTTCGTACAGCCGGCCAGCCGTGGGCTGTCGGAGATCAAGCTGCTCTGCCTGGCCGTCGTCTTCGTCTATGCCTTCTTCACTTTCAGCTGGTGCATGCGCCAGTACAACTTCGCCGCCGTGCTGGTGGCTTCGGCGCCGATGGTGGGGGAGCGCAACGTCAGCGATCAGGAGCGCAAGGCCTTCGGCGAGCGCGCGGCGCGGGTGGTTTCCATGGCTGCCAACCAGTTCAACTTCGGCCTGCGTGCCTATTATTTCGGCATGGCGACGCTGGCCTGGTTCATCCATCCGTGGTTCTTCATGGTCGTCACCGCCGGCGTGGTTTTGATCCTCTACCGCCGCGAATTCCATTCGGACGTGCTCGAGGTGATGGTATTCACGCCAACTTCACCTGCCGAGGCGCCCAAGGAATAGGGCGGGGCATGGCAAGGCGGTATCATGCCCGGCTCGATCCAACTTCCGAGGGCTCGAATGAGCGATAGCCAGATACTCGAGCGCACCCAGCGCTTCCTATCCTTCCTGCGGCATTGCCAGGTGCTCGGGCTGCGCGTCGAACACGCCGATAGCCGTGGGCTCACCCTGCGTCTGCCCTACAGCGAGAAGATCGTCGGCAACCCCGAGACCGGAGGCATTCATGGTGGCGCGATCACCACGCTGATGGACACCACGTGCGGCATCTCCACCGCGTGCGCCCTGCCGGAGCTGGAAGTGTGCCCGACGCTGGATCTGCGCATCGACTACATGCACCCGGCCGAGCCTGGCCATGACATCTTCGGTTTCGCCGAGTGCTACCGGGTTACGCCTACCGTGATCTTCACCCGTGGCGTGGCCTACCAGCACGACATCAACGAGCCCATCGCCCATGTGGTCGGCACCTTCATGCGCATGGGCAAGGCCGCCCAGGGCGGGCTGGGCAAGGAGGGCGCGGTATGAACAGCCTCGACCTCAGCGCCCTGGTGCAGCAGGCGCATGCCAGCAACGACTACGATCCGCTGATCAGGCTGGTGCCGTACGCCCGGCTGATCGGCATCGAGTGCCTGCGTCTCGGCGACGAGATGGTGTTCCGCCTGCCGCAGAACGAGGACAACATCGGCAACCCGCTGCCGGCCATCCATGGCGGTGTCATCGCCGGCTTCATGGAGCACGCGGCGATGCTGCATCTGCTGATGTTCATGGGCGCGCCACATTTGCCCAAAATCATCGACTTCTCGATAGATTATCTGCGTGCCGGTCACTATCGTGACACCTTCGCTGCCTGCCAGGTCTGGCGCCAGGGCCGTCGTGTCGCCAATGTGGCGATCACCGCCTGGCAGACCCGTCAGGCCGAACCCATCGCCACTGCCCGCTGCCACTTCAAGATCGACGAGCCCTGAGGCATTCGTCCCGAAAGGTGCGCCGCGGCGCGGCGGCCACCCTCGTGCGAATCGCGTCAAGGAACCCGAATGGAAGCACTGTTGATACTCGGCGGCTTGCTGCTGCTTCTCGCCGGCGTCATCTGGCTGATCAGCCAGGCGTTTGCCACGAGCCTGCTGTGGGGGTTGGGCAGCCTGCTACCGCCTATCACCCTGGCTTTCGTGTTCCGCCACTGGCGCGTGGCGCGCAAGGCGATGTTTCTTTCCGGCCTGGGCTTCATTCCCCTGGTGGTCGGGTTGTCGCTACTGGCCAATCGCGATGCGGATCGCCTGGCGGCGATATTCAGCCTGCGCTGGCTGCCCGCCCAGGTGCAGCCGGAGCTGAGCATCGGCCTGCGCGGACAGCTCAACGGTCGCGCCTTCAAGCCGCAACAGGGCGAGTTCATCAACGGCGTGCTGACGCTGCGTGAGGGCCAGGGCTTCTTCGCCCGCCAGGAGGTCACCATCCGCTTGCCCGAGCCGGTCGAAGGCGCCTTGCGCCTGGATGTGCTGCCCGATGATGTCGGGGCGCTGCCCGAGGTCGAGATCGCCTGGCTGGGGCCTGAACAGGAACTGCCCGAGACGCGCCGGCTGGATCGCGGCTACACGCTTCATCTCGACTTGCTGCCAGAGCCGCCGAACAGGCTGAAGGGGGATTTTCATCTGGTGCTGCCTCCCCAGTACCGGACCAGCCTCAACGGTGATGTCGAGCTGTTCAGCGACCGGCTGCGCTACCGGAACGGCCAGGTCGACCGCCGGCATGACTCGCGCGACACCATCGCCTACGTGGTCACGAACTATCTGCAGCGCCGCCATGCCAGCCCCGATGTGGAGTTGCAGTCGCTGCCGGCCTTGGTTCTGCCGGCCAACGAGCTCGCGCTCGAGGTGCAGGCGACGGTCAAGGGCCAGGCGCAGGCCTTTGCGCTGCAGCTGGGCAAGAATGAGCAGGGCTGGTACGTCAGGGGCGACGACTATCCTGCATTGCCGGCAGCGCAGAGCGAGCCGAGAAAGACCGATACCGTCGCCGAGCCTCCGCAGGTCGCCGCGGCTCCAGCGAGCGGCGTCGACCGCCGGCTGCGCTTTTCCATGGCGCGGCTGTTGCGCAATCCCGCGCGCTACGAACACCTGCGGGTGCGCGCGCATACCGAGCGCGGCGGCGTCGCCGAAGGGCGTTTCGCCGGTATCGACAGTGAGGGCCACCTGATCATCAGGCGGGTCATCCAGGGCCCGGGGGAGGCGACCTACAACCTGACGCCGGCGGAGATCGTCCTGCTCGAACTGATGGAGCCCTGACCATTCCGGCCGGCACCGTTTCGCGTCGACCCCCTTGAAATCCCCCCTCGAACCCCCATCTGCCAGACATCGCCGCAGCCGCGGTCCTTGCCATTGAGATGATGTGGAGTTCGTAGACGATGAGTGTGGAGACTCAAAAAGAAACCCTGGCTTCCAGACCGAAGTGAAGCAGCTGCTTCACCTGATGATCCATTCGCTGTACTCGAACAAGGAAATCTTTCTTCGCGAGCTGATTTCCAACGCCTCCGATGCCGCCGACAAGCTGCGCTTCGAAGCCCTGGCCAAGCCGGAGCTGCTCGAGGGCGGCGCCGAGCTGAAGATTCGCCTCAGCTTCGACAAGGACGCCAAGACCGTCACCCTCGAAGATAACGGCATCGGCATGAACCGCGACGACGTGATCGCGCATCTGGCACCATCGCCAAGTCCGGCACCGCCGACTTCCTGAAGAACCTCTCCGGCGACCAGAAGAAGGATTCGCACCTGATCGGCCAGTTCGGTGTCGGCTTCTACTCCGCCTTCATCGTCGCCGACAAGGTCGACGTGTACAGCCGCCGTGCCGGTACGCCGGCCAGCGAAGGCGTGCACTGGTCGTCGAAGGGCGAGGGCGAGTTCGAAGTCGCCACCGCCGACAAGCCCGAGCGCGGCACGCGCATCGTCCTGCACCTGAAGAAGGGCGAAGAGGAATTCGCCGACGGCTGGCGCCTGCGCAACATCGTCAAGAAGTACTCCGACCACATCGCGCTGCCGATTGAACTGCCGAAGGAATTCCATGGCGAGGAGAAGGACAAGCCAGCCGAGCCGGAATGGGAAACCGTCAACCGCGCCAGCGCGCTGTGGACCCGTCCGCGCAGCGAGATCAAGGACGAGGAATACCAGGAGTTCTACAAGCATGTCGCGCATGACTTCGAGAATCCGCTGTCCTGGAGCCACAACAAGGTCGAGGGCAAGCTGGAGTACACCTCGCTGCTCTACGTGCCCGGCCGCGCGCCGTTCGATCTCTACCACCGCGAGGCGCCCAAGGGCCTGAAGCTCTACGTGCAGCGCGTGTTCATCATGGACCAGGCCGACGAGTTCCTGCCGTTGTACCTGCGTTTCATCAAGGGCGTGGTGGACTCCAACGACCTGTCGCTCAACGTTTCCCGCGAGATCCTGCAGAAAGACCCAGTCATCGACTCGATGAAGTCGGCGCTGACCAAGCGTGTGCTGGACATGCTGGAGAAGCTGGCCAAGGACAAGCCGGAAGACTACAAGAACTTCTGGGCGCAGTTCGGCCAGGTGCTCAAGGAAGGCCCGGCGGAAGATTTTGCCAACAAGGAGAAGATCGCCGGCCTGCTGCGCTTCGCCTCCACCAGCGACGCTTCGGGCGAGCAGTCGGTGTCCCTGGCCGATTACCTGGGCCGGGTGAAGGAAGGGCAGGACAAGATCTACTACCTCACCGGCGAAAGCCATGCGCAGGTCAAGAACAGTCCGCACCTGGAGGTGTTCCGCAAGAAGGGCATCGAGGTGCTGCTGCTCACCGATCGCATCGACGAGTGGCTGATGAGCTATCTCACCGAGTTCGACGGCAAGCAGTTCGTCGACGTCGCCCGCGGCGACCTGGACCTGGGCAAGCTGGACTCGGAAGAGGACAAGAAGGTCCAGGAGGAAATCGCCAAGGCCAAGGAAGGGCTGATCGAGCGCCTCAAGGGTGCGCTGGGCGAGGAAGTCGCCGAGGTCCGGGTTTCCCACCGTCTGACCGACTCGCCGGCGATCCTCGCCATCGGCGAGCAGGACCTTGGCCTGCAGATGCGCCAGATCCTCGAGGCCAGCGGGCAGAAGGTGCCGGAGTCCAAGCCGATCTTCGAGATCAACCCGCAGCACCCGTTGATCGAGAAGCTGGATGCCGAGCCGGACGAGGACCGTTTCGCCGATCTGTCGCACATCCTCTTCGACCAGGCGGCCCTGGCCGCCGGCGACAGCCTCAAGGACCCGGCCGCCTATGTGCAGCGGCTGAACAAACTGCTGGTCGAGCTCTCCGCCTGATTCGATAGCGGTAAACGAGAAGGCCCGTCCCGGAAAGTCGCTCATGTGAGTGAATGACGACCCGGACGGGCCTTTGGCTTTCTGGCAGGCCTGCGGCCTGCATCGCCGCGAGGGCGCGCCTACAAGCTCCGGGGGGGGGGTACCGCCTGCTTTCGTGGGAGGCCCGCCCCCGGGGCAATGCCTTAAGGCTTCAAGCTTTCGGATTCCCCTTCAAAGCAGTTGGCTGACGAAGCGGGTGCCGTGGGTGAGGTTGTCGGCCACCGGGCAGCGCTGTTCGATCTGCTTGAGCAGGGCCTGCTTGCCGGCCTGGTCCAGGTCGGCGTCGATCTCCACCTTCACCCGCAGCTCGTGGAAGCCGGGACGTGCCTCGGGGTCGCGGCCGAGCAGGCCGGCCGGATCGTAGTCGGCTTCGATCTCGAAGCGCATACCGCGCAGTTCGATCTTCTGCTGGTGGGCGATGATGCGGCCGATGGTGCCGAAGCAGCCGGCTACCGTAGCCAGGATGGCTTCCAGCGGGGTCGGGCCAAGGTCCTGGCCGGCTGCATTCTTCGGCTGATCCATGATCAGGCGATGGTTGCCACACTTCACCTCGATGGCCATGCCCGCATTCATCTGCCCACGCGCGCTGATGGTTTTCATTGCCATGCGTTTCGTCCTTTCCGATGCTGAAGGGCCGCCGATGCGCGGCAGCGTCGCCGCGATACTAGTGTCATGCCGTCGGACGAGCCTTGACTCTTGTCAAATACGGTGGGGGGTATATTGATGCGCGTAACGAAGACCATCGTGCGTGCCTGCCCGGCCAACGAAGCTGAACGGTCGGTTCCGGCGGGGGTCTACTCGCTTGGCTTGTCAGGAGGACCGTCAGTTGTTCATTTCTCGATTCTGGGTCACCGCGTTTGTTCTGCTGGCCCCCCTCGCGGTAGCCGAGGCCCGCGATTACCGCTACAGCGATGCGCATCTGCACTACGTGGATTTTTCCAGGAAACCGACGGCATGCACAAGCTGCTCGAAGCGATGGACGCCGGGAATATCGAGCACGTGATGATCAGCGGAATCCCCGTGGCGAAAAAATGGCACGAGAACGAACCCAAGCGTCCACGCTACTACGCGGGTGACGATGCGCCGGTGTACTGGTACAGCGCCACCGACGTGCTGGTCGCGGCGGCCCTGGAGGAACTCGACGAGCAGCAGCGTACGCGCTTCCATCCGTTTCTCTCCGGCTTCAACCCCAACGACAAGAATGCCGATGCCCATATCCGGCGCATGCTGGAGCTGCATCCAGGCCTCTGGCAGGGGCTGGGCGAGATCTTCACCCGGCATGACGACGTCACCGCGCTGACCGAAGGCGACACGCCGCGAGCCAATAACGAGGCGTTGGCCCGCGTCTATCACCTGGCCGCGGAATTCGACCTGCCGGTCATGCTGCACTCCAACATCACCTCCAAGCGCGAGCGCAATCCGCTGTATCTGGTCGAGCTCGAAGAGCCGCTGCGCAATCACCCACATACCCGCTTCATCTGGGCGCATGCCGGGACCAGCATGGAACTGCATCGGCATCAGCAGAAGCTGGATTTCCTGCTGCCGACGGTGAGCCGCCTGCTGGATGACTATCCGAACCTGTATATCGACCTCTCCTGGACCATGTTGCGGCCGTATCTGCTGAACAAGGAGGGTGAGCCCGATGCCGACTGGCTGAAGCTGGTCGAGCGCCACCCCACGCGCTTCGTGCTCGGCTCGGATGTGGTCGGGCGGTTCGGCAGCCTGGCCGAAGGCATGCAGGCCTTCGCCCCGTTCCTCGACGCACTGCCGGAAGAGGTCGCCCGGCAGGTGGCCCGGGACAACTTTCTCGCCATCCTGCCGCGCAAGCGCCAGGCCGAGGTTCGCTGAGCTGTCATCAGACGGTCACTGCCACGTCATAGGCTTTCGGTTCCCACAATGCAGGAGCGTGACATGCAGCGGTTTCGTGTGATTTCCCTGGCTGGCCTGATGGCGCTGGCTGGCATGGCGACGGCGGATGTGACGGTCGAAGGTCCCGTGGAGCATGGCCTGTTCGTCAGCCCCCAGCAGGAGCTGCAACCCGGCGAGCGGATTCTCAGCCGCAGCAACCAGAGCATCGAGCCCACCAGCCATATTCAGGCCCGGCTCGGTACCAAATTCGGCATGCGTTACAGCCTGAGCGGCAAGCGTGAAGGCGATACGCCGCTGACCCTGCTTTACCTGACGCCGGGCGTGGTGACGCCGGATGGTCAGCGCCACGACAAGTTCGAGGTGCTGCAGAAGCTGGTACCGGATGCGCCGCAGGATGTCATGGCGTTCGAGTTCACCGAGCGTCACGAGATGGTGCCCGGCGAGTGGCATTTCATGGTTTTCCAGGGGGACCGCAAACTGCTCGAGCAGACCTTTCAGGTGGGCGCTCCGTAATGGCGTTTCGCCGGGCGATGATCAGCCGACCGTTGGTCGGATAGTGTGGCAAGTAGCGCAGTAAATTGACGGCGGAATTCAAGCAGGCCTGCCTAGCTCCCGATAAATGAAGCAAGTCACGGTCGGTGACGCTGTTTCATTTTCATGGAGAAGGTAGTCCCATGTTCATTCGCACATTCACCATCGGTAAGCGTTCCGCGCTGGGCTTCGGCCTGATCGGCCTGCTCGTCCTGCTCCTCAGCCTGTTCGCGCTGAACCAGATGAGCAACATGCGCAAGGAGAGCAGGGAGGTCGACGAGAACTGGTTGCCCAGCATCATGGCGCTCAGCGACCTCAATCTCACGGTGCTGCGCATACGCGTGCTCACCTTGCGCATGACGCATGCCAGAGACCCGCAAGTGCTGCAGGGCATGGCACAGCGCCTGACGCAGTTGCGAACCGAGGTGGCCGAGCACGATGCCCAGTACGCCAGGCTGCTGACGACTGCGGAGGAGAAGGCGGCGTATCAGCGCTTCAAGCAGGCCTTCGAGCAATACCTGCCGCTGCAGCAGCGCACCACCGATCACATGCTTCGCGGTGAGCATGAACAGGCCGTGGCAATCATCAACGGCGCGATCAACCAGCATGCCGATAACGTGACCGCCTCGCTGAGCGAACTTCAGGGCATCAACAATGACGAGGCCGGCCGGGCTGCCGACCGCGCGTCGGCGCAGTACGACACCGCATTTGAAGGCGTCGTGGCGACGCTGGCGCTGGTGGCTGGCATTACCGTCATTCTTGCCTGGGTGTTCACCCGCAGCATCGTCGGCCCGCTGGGGACGGCAGTCACCGTGGCCGAGCGCATCGCCGGCGGCGACCTGACCGGCGATTTCGTCGTTGACGGCAAGGACGAGCCGGCGCGCCTGCTGGCGGCGCTCAAGTCCATGCAGGAAAGCCTGCGCAGCACCATCCAGGGGATTTCCGACTCGTCCAACCAGCTGGCCTCCGCCGCTGAAGAACTGAACGCGGTGACCGAGGATTCCACCCGTGGCCTGCACCAGCAGAACCACGAGATCGAGCAGGCTGCAACGGCGGTCAACGAGATGACCGCGGCGGTGGACGAGGTGGCGCGCAATGCCGTGGCGACTTCCGAGGCCTCGCGTGAGTCCGATGCCACCGCCCAGCACGGTCGCCAGCAAGTGATTCGCACCGTTGATTCGATCGGTACGCTGGCCGATGACGTGACGAGCACCGCAGCAGAGGTCGAACAACTGGCCGTACAGGTGCGCGACATCAGTAAAGTGCTCGATGTGATTCGCTCGATTGCCGAACAGACCAACCTGCTGGCGCTCAATGCGGCCATCGAGGCGGCCAGGGCAGGGGACGCCGGCCGCGGCTTCGCTGTGGTGGCCGACGAGGTGCGGGCGCTGGCGCACCGTACCCAACAGTCCACCCGGGAAATCGAACAGATGATCGATGGCGTCCATCTGGGGACGGACAAGGCGGTGCAAGCCATGCAGCTCAGCAATGAGCGCGCGCGTACCACCCTGGAGCTCGCCCGCGCTGCCGGAGAGGCGCTGGACGGTATCGCCGTCGCCATCAACCGGATCAGCGAACGCAACCTGGTCATTGCCAGCGCTTCCGAGGAGCAGGCCCAGGTTGCCCGCGAAGTCGATCGCAACCTGGTCAATATCCGCGATCTTTCGCTGCAATCCTCCGCCGGGGCGAATCAGACCAGCGCGGCGAGTCAGGAACTGGCCCGCCTGGCCGTCGACCTGAACGCGCTGGTGGCACGCTTCCGCGTCTGACGCGCCGGGCCCGGCAGCGTATCGCCATCTGCCGGGCCCGGGTTCTCGGCGGCTTCGAGACGCGTTGCGCTGTCGCAGGGTGGCGGCAATGCTGGGCATCTTTCGCCGAGGGGCGTACCATCCGGCGTTTTTTAGCGGACGGGCGGCAGCAATGGATAGCCATGCCTGAAAGATGCCGTCCGGCCTATTCAACGCACCGAGATGCGCCCATGTCTGATCTGCCAACCCGACTTTTCCGATTTCTCAACCGCACCAGCCTGGTCCTCCAGATTGTCGTCGGCCTCATTGCCGGCTGCATCGTCGCGCTGGCCTTCCCGCCGGCGGCGAAATCGCTGAGCCTGCTCGGCGATCTGTTCGTCCAGGCGCTGAAGGCCGTCGCGCCGGTACTGGTCTTCGTGCTGGTTACCGCTTCGCTGGCCAATCACAAGCGCGGCCAGCCGACCCATATTCGGCCGATCATCCTGCTTTACGCGCTGGGTACGCTGAGTGCTGCAGCGGTGGCGGTGGTGGCCAGTTTCCTGTTTCCCACCAGTCTTACGCTGGCCAGCGAGGCGGCCGATATCACCCCGCCTTCGGGAGTGGGGGCAGTATTGCAGACGCTGCTCTTCAGCATCGTGGACAATCCGGTCCGCGCCCTGATCAACGGTAATTTCATCGGCATCCTGGCCTGGGCGATCGGTCTCGGCTTCGCATTTCGTCACGCCAACGAGACCACCCGCCACCTGATCGCCGATCTGTCCGAGGGCGTGACGCTGATCGTCAAGGTGGTGATCCGCTTCGCCCCGCTGGGTGTGTTCGGCCTGGTGGCGGGCACGCTTGCCGAGTCCGGGTTCGAGGTGTTGCTGGGCTATCTGCAACTGCTGCTGGTGCTGGTCGGCAGCATGCTGTTCATGGCGCTGGTGATGAACCCGTTGATCGTCTACTGGCAGATCCGGCGCAATCCGTACCCGCTGGTGTTCACCTGCCTGCGCGAAAGCGGTATCACCGCCTTCTTCACGCGCAGTTCGGCGGCCAACATTCCGGTGAACATGCAGTTGTGCCAGCGCCTGGGTTTGCACAAGGACACCTACTCGGTCTCGATCCCGCTGGGCGCGACGATCAACATGGGCGGCGCTGCGATCACCATTACCGTGCTGACGCTGGCGGCGGTGCATACGCTCGGCATCCAGGTGGATGTTCCGACCGCGATCCTGCTCAGCCTGCTGGCCGCGGTCTGCGCCTGTGGCGCCTCGGGCGTGGCCGGCGGGTCGCTGCTGCTGATTCCGCTGGCCTGCAGCCTGTTCGGTATCTCCAATGACCTGGCGATGCAGGTGGTGGCGGTGGGCTTCATCATCGGCGTGGTGCAGGATTCCGCGGAAACGGCGCTGAACTCGTCCACCGATGTGCTGTTCACGGCGGCTTCCTGCATCGCCCACGGCGATATTCCCTCGCCCGAAGACGAGGCTGTCTAGGGTCTGTTGCCGTTTCGTTCGCGGCCGT
>NZ_AZSV01000107.1:0-12840 GCF_000582595.1 Pseudomonas sp. BAY1663 | reverse complement strand
CCCCCGGCACCGGCCAGCGCCGCCGTCGAGGCCGCCGGCCAGCCAGGCGGTCCGGAACAGGAAGTGATGCCGCTCAATGACGTACGCCCGGAGTACCCCTATCGTGCCCGCCAGCAGGGCATCGAAGGGCATATCAAGCTCGCTTTCACCATCAACCCGCAGGGCCGGGTGGAGAACATCCGCGTGCTGGAGGCCTCGCCGCGCAACGTGTTCGACCGCGAGGCTCGCCGCGCCGCCGCCCGCTGGCGTTTCGCCCCGCGCACCGAGAATGGTGTGGCGGTATCCCGCGAAGCGGTGAAAACCCTGCACTTCCGCCTGCAAGGAGAACGCTGAGATGCCTCGCCTGCTACTCGTGCTGACCCTTTTCCTCGCCGCTTCGGTACAGGCTGCCCAGGCGATCGATCCCGCTGTCTTCATGGCGCTCGAGCGAGCGCAGAGCGCCCAGGCGAAGAAGGACTACGCCGGGGCACGCAAGGCGCTGGAGAGCGTCAAGGCCAAGGCGGGCAGCAGCGAGGAGGCATTGCTCTGGCGTAGTCGCGGCTATCTGGCCTGGGCCGAAGGCAACAACCGCCAGGCCCTGGAGTGGTTGGACAAGGCCGTCGCCAGCGGCAAGCTGGATGAGGCGTTGCTGGACGGCGAACGGCTCAACCTGGCACGGCTGAATCTCGTCGAAGGACGTTACGCCAAGGTCGTCAGCCTGCTGGGTACGGCCAACCAGGCCGATGAAGACGTGCTGCAGATGCTGGTGCAGGCCTACCAGGGGCTCGGCCAGCATGCCAAGGCACTGCCACTGGCCGAGCGCTACGTGCAGACCAACCCCCAGGCCGCCGATGCCTGGCTGCAGCTGCTGGTCGGCGGCAACGCCGAACTCAAGCGCTATCAGGCGGCCGAGCGCTGGCAACGCAAGTTGCTGGCCCGCCATCCCGAGCAGGTGAAGGCCTGGCGCCAACTGGCCGGGCTGCAGCAACTGGCCGGCGCGGAAGACAAGGCGCTGGCCACCCTGCGCGCGGCGCATGCCAAGGGGCTGCGCTTCAGCGAGGCCGAACTGGACAACCTGGTCTTGCTGGCCAGCGCCGCCGGCCAGCCCTGGCAGGGCGCCAAGCTGCTCGAAGGCCTGCTCGAGTCGCGCCTGCTGGCGAGCACCGCCACGCGCCAGGAGCGCCTGGGCATGCTCTGGTGGCAAGCCCGTGAGCGTACGGCGGCGTCGAAAGTCTATCGTCAGCTGGCGACCCAGACCGGCAGCGCCAAGTTCTGGATGAACGTGGCCCAGCTGGAACTGGAGCAGGCCCGCTGGCAGGCCGGGCTCGAGGCGCTGAAGCAGGCCGAGCGGGCCGGGGCGGAGCGCCGCCGGGTGCGTGAATGGCGTGACTGGGCCGAAGGCGAGCTCAGCTTCGAACGCGAGCGGCAGATCGCCCGCGCGAACTGATCGTACTTCCGTGGCGGTGGATGCTCACCGCCAGGCCGCCGCCGGAAGGCGACCTCATGAGCAGCGCCTTTCTGCCTGCTGCCGCTGGCCGTTGCGCCGGGCCAGGACAGCCATTTCGGCAGCCGAACCCGCGGCGACACTGTCGCGTCGGCTGCCTGCTGAGCACGATCAACGTATTCGGCCTACAGCCTGTGCCCCGCCAGTGAGTGGGCATAACGGCTCGAGTCTCTTCAGCACGATTTCGAACCTGTATGACGCGGGGCGCCGGCGGCGCTTCCAACGTGCCTCAGGGCTGGGCGGCCGTTTGGCGACGATGTCCCAGCATGCCGGGGTCGATTTCAAGAATCGAAGCGTGTGCGATGATGGCGACCGGCTGCCTTGCGCAACCGGTCGCTGCTGGCGTTCTACCAGCGGTGGTCGTAGCGCATCGCTAGCACGGTGCCGGCGGCCGGCAGGTGGCTGGTGTTGTCACTGCTGCGCAAGAGTTGGCTGTAGGTGGGGTAGTAGTGGCGATTGAGCAGGTTCTGCACGCCCAGGGTGATGCTGTTGTGCTCGTCCAGGCGATAGCGGCTGAGCAGGTCGACCAGCACATAACTGTCCACTTCGCGACGACCGAAGCTTTCCACGCCATCCAGGCGGTAGTCGCGCCGACCGAAATAGGTCGCCTGCAGGCGGTTGTGCCAGTCATCCAGCGGCGCATATTCCAGGTAGGCCGTGAGCTTGAGCGGCGGAATGCGGTAGCCGGTCATGTCCCGATCGTCACCACCCTTCGGCCGTTCGCGGCCCTGCAACCAGGTCAGGCTGGCGCCGCTGCCCCAGCGCTCGTCCAGCGAGCTGAAGTCCAGTTGCGCTTCGATTCCTTCGATGCGCTCGCGGGTGCGGCTGAGGATCAGCCCGTTATTGAAACTTTGCACACCGCCCAGGCGTGAGCGCGACTGGAACAGCGCCAGCGACGCACGGGTCTGCTCGAACTGGCCGCGCCAACCGATTTCGTAGTTGTCCACCTCGACTGGTTTCAGGTCCGACGAGCCGATATCGAAGTTGGCGCGGGCGTTGCGCACCTGCAGGCCAATGTCCGGCAGCTCGAAGCCCTGGCTGAACGAGGCGTACAGTTCGTGCTGCAGGTTGGGCGCGTAGACCACGCCGATGTTGTAGAGGGTTGCCGAGTAATCCACTTCGCCGCCGCGCACCGTCGCCGGGTTGGCCAGGTTCAGCTGGGACAGTGGCTGGAAGTCGTCGAATTCGGCGCTGGCACGCTCGTAGCGGATGCCGCCCTCGGCCGACCAGTGCGCATTGAAGCGGTGCTGCAGCTGGGCGAAAGTGCCCGTGCTGCGGGTTGTCACCCAGGGCATGTAGGTCAGTTCGCCGATCTTCTCGAATACCAGTCCGCCGCTGGCGTCGTAGATGGCCGGGTCGAACACGTCCAGCGGCATCTTGCTGCGCTCCTGGTTGTAGTCCATGCCCCAGAGCAACTGGGTACGGTTTTCCCGCAACGGGGTGGTCAGGGTCAGGCGTGCACCCTTGACCTTGGACTCCTGGGATATCTGGTCGACCTGCCCACCGCGGGTGACGACGGCGCGTGCGTCGAAGGGGCTGAAGCGGGTGAAATAGTCGCGGTAGTAGAGCTGCGCCGCCAGTTCGCTGCCGAGCAGGTCGGCGTGGCGGTAATCCAGGGACAACAGGTCATTGGTCAAGCGGGTCTGCTCGTCGAGCTCAAGCCCGCTTTGCGCACGCGCCGCTACGCTGCGTAGCGGCTGGGCCTTTACGCTCGGGTCGGGCGCATAGTCGGTGTCCTGCTGCACGTCGTAGCGGCTGGCCGACAGTTGCAGGTATTGCAGATCGTCCAGGTGTACGCCGAGCTTGCCGCCCAGGCTGTAGGCGGCCGAGTCGAACAGGTCGCCCTGGCTGGGTTCCGGCGCGATGCGTCGGCCGTCGGCGTCATAGGACGCGCCTTTGTATTGCGTGGCCAGGGCGAGGCCGTAGTCGACCGTGCCCTGGCTGCCGCTGAAGCTGTGGCGCAGGGTGCCGCCCAGCCCGTCGCTGTCCAGCTGCGACAGCGATGTTTCGGCGCTGATGCTGGTCCGCGCACGGTTCTCGCCTCCTGCCGCTACGGTGCTGACCGAGACGATGCCGCCGCTGGCGCCACCGCCATAGATGGCGCTGCTGCCGCGCTCCACGGCGATTTGCTCGATATCCAGCAGCTCCAGGTTGGCCAGGTCGCGCGACGAGCTGCGATTGGTGTTGAGTGGGATGCCATCCACCAGTACCAGCATGTTCCGTCCGCGCAGGGTCTGGCCGTAATCGGTGATGGTGCGGCTCGAGTCGGCCATGCCGGGCACCGCCTTGCTCAGCGCGGCGGCCAGGTTGGTCGAGCCCTGGCGCAGCTGTTCGAGCTCGCCGCGTTCGATCACCGTGGTCTGCCGCGCCGGGCTGACCAGATCGCTGCTGCGGCGGTCGGCGACCACTATCGCGTTGCCCAGATCCAATGGCGCAGCCTGGCCGGCCTGCTCGTCGCCGCTGCGCCGCGGTACCACGATCAGGTTGCCGTCGCGCACCTGCACCTGCAGGTCGCTGCCCTGCAGCAGCAGGCGTAGCGCTTCGCTGGCGCTGAAGGTGCCGTTGACGGCTGGAGCGTGGTGGCCGGCGGCCTGTTCGCTGCTGTAGAGAATTTCGACGCCGGCTTGGTGTGCCAGATTATCCAGCGATCGTTCGAGCGGACCGGCCGGCAGGTCCAGGTGCAAATCCTGCGCCGAGACCTCGGCCGAGAGGATCGCGCTGGCGATCAGAACAGGCAGCGCCAGGCGCCGGCGGAAAGGAGGGCGGTGTTTCATGTAGCGGATCTCTCTGGTCGTTGTTTGCCAGGTCTACCGCCGCGCGATGCCGCAAACCCTACCTCCAGATGAAAATAATTATCGTTGGTTGATCAGGAAGCCGCCGTCATCCGCTTCTGTCACGACCACGGGCAGCAGTGCCGGCAGTGCCTTGAGAAACGCGGCGACTCGCGTGGTGGACAGCGCGCCGGAAACCGGCAGCTCGGCCAGCGTCGGCTCGTTCAGCCGGATCGGTGCCGGGTGGTAGCGCTGCATCTGCACCAGCGCATCGGCGAGCGGTGTACGCCGGAAGATCAACCGGCCGCGGGTCCAGGCCATGGCCGTCTCGAGGTCCACCCGCTGCGCTTGTTCCAGGCCTCCGGCGTGCGCCGTGACCCGGTCGCCGGCGCGCAGTTCGGTGCGCCCGGCGCCCCGGGCGTCGGTTGCCGCCACCCGGCCCTCGATTACCGTGACCTGGGCCCGTTCATGCTCGCGCAGTACGCCGAACGTGGTGCCCAGCACTTCGACCTGCAGCGCGCCGGCATCGACCCGCAGCGGGCGCCAGGCTGGCGCCGCACCGCCAGTTGCGCTTGTCCCTGCTCCAGGGTCAGCTGCCGCGAACGAAGATGCCAAGCGACGTGTAGCCGGGTACGGCTGTCGAGCAAGGCCTGACTGCCGTCGGCCAGCGTCACCGCCAGGCGCTGCTCGCCGCTGGCATGGGACTCATGGCGATAGGCCGGGTCCAGCCAGAGCAGGGCCGCGCTCGCCAACAGAAGCACCAGAGGTCCCAGCAGCGCCTTGCGCGAACGTCGCGCCGCGCGCGCAGGGGGCAATGCAAAGCGCTGCTGCAGTTCCTGGCGGTGCTGCTGTAACAGCTGCTCGGGGGAGGACCGTGGGGCTTGCCGGCCTCGTGACTGCTGCTTATCGATCATGATGCTTTTCCAGCTCGGCGCGACACCTGGCCATGCCCAGGCGCAGATGCTTTTCCACGGTCTTGATGGAAATTCCCAGATGCGCCGCGACCTGCGCCTGCGGGACGAGGTGGATCTTGTGCATGACGAACACCTCGCGGCAGCGCTCGGGCAGCGCCTCGATCGCCTGCGTCAGCCTGTCCAGTGCCTGTCTGGCCTGTGCCAGGCGCTCCTGCTCGGACAGCGGGCAAGCCACCTCCGGCAGTTCGGGCAGCGACAGCACGCGCGATTGGCGGCGTCGCTCGTGGCGCCAGCAACTGATCGCATGCTCGTGGGCGATACGGCGCAGCAGGGCGAGCGGCGACTGGATACCGTCGCGTTCGGGCCGCTTCACCAACTGCAGGCCGACATCCTGCACCACGTCCTGGGCGAAGTGGCGATCGCCGAAGCGCCGCGCGATCTGTGCGAGCAGCGCATCGTAGTGGTGCAGGAAGCTGTCCAGTAGCTGGCGCGGCGGCGAGTTCTCGGTCACGGCAGGCCCATTCGGCACGAACGCAGGGGGCGCCAATATAAATGAGATTAACTATCAATAACAATTGTGATGCATGACGGCCTCCGCTGGAGCGGCGCCTCATCAGTTATCGGATAGCTCGTAGATGTAGATCTTCTGCGCTTCCATGCGATAGCCGGCCTCGGCCAGTTCGCTGCTGGCGTGCTCGACCTTCAGCGGCCCTTCGATCCAGAACGGCTGGTAGAGCGCATCGACCTTGACCCCCAGCTCGCTGGTGGCATGCACGATCTGGTTCGACGGTGGCGGTGGCACGTGGATGCAGGCGCCGAAGTAGGGCACCAGCAGGAACTCGGTGACGCGCCCGTCCTCGCTCAGGTCCAGCGGCACGATATACCCCGGCAGCTTCACCCGGGCGCCGTCCAGGGCCTCGACCACCGGCGCGGCGGGGGACTGCTGCGCGGCGGCTGGGCCGCTTTCGGCGGCCAGCACGTCCGCCAGCTGCGACAGGTCGTGGATCGCCACTGGCGGTGGCGGCGGCGGAGCATCCGCGGGGATCAGGTCCGACCACTGCAGCTCACGGACCTCGGCGATCGCGAAAGGCGCCGCAAGGGCGAACAGCGTGGCGAGCAGCAGGCGCGACATGGAATTCCTCACAATCTGATCGACAGGCCATCGGCCAGGGACTGCCGGTAGGCGCGCCAGGCCGGCACGCCGCCGATCAGCAGCCCGGCCAGCAGTATGCCTGCGAGCAGCGACCATTCGTAGCGGCTCGGCCAGGCCAGCGGCAGATAGAGCCCGTACTGGGCCTGCAGCGGCGCCTGGGCGACGGCGATGGCGGCATAGAGCAGCAGCAACCCGCACAGCACGCCCGCCAGCGCCAGGCTGAAGGCCTCGGCCACCAGCAAGCCGGCGATGTGCCAGGGCCGGGCGCCCACCGAGCGCAGGATGGCCATTTCCCGGCGGCGCTCGTTGAGGCTGGTCAGGATCGCCGTCAGCATGCCGATCAGGCCGGTCAGCACGACGAACAGCGAGACCACGAACAGCGCCTTCTCCGCTGTGCCCATCAGGCTCCAGAGCTCCTGCAGGGCGACGCCGGGCAGGATGGCCAGCAGCGGTTCGCCGCGGTACTGGTTGATCTCGCGCTGCAGGGCGAAGGTGGCCACCTTGCTGTTGAGTCCCAGCAGGAAGGCGGTGATCTGCTCGGGCTGCAGATCCATCCGGCGCGCCTGCTCGGCATCGATGCGCGCCGCGCCGCGAGCCGGCATGCCGTTCTGCCAGTCGACGTGCAGCGCTTCCATGCCGGCGAGGCTGATGTGCAGGGTGCGGTCGACCGGCGTGCCGGTGGGGTGCAGCACGCCGACCACGCGGAACGGCTTGTCGTCGTGCTGGACCAGGCTGACCCGGGCGACGCCGTGGGCCAGCACGATCTCGTCGCCCAGCCGGTAGGCCAGCGCCCGGGCCACTTCCGCGCCCAGCACCACCTCGAACGGATCGCTGGCGAAGGCGCGGCCCTCGGCCAGCTGCAGCGGCTGTTTGCGTCCGTAGCGGTAGTGTTCGAAATAGGCGCCGCTGGTGCCCATCACCCGGTAGCCGCGGTGCGAATCGCCCAGCGAGATCGGAATTGCCCAACTGACCCGTGGGTGCTCGGCGAAGTACCGGTAGCTGTCCCAGCGGATGTTGTTGGTGGCGTTGCCGATGCGGAACACCGAATACAGCAGCAGGTTCACCGAGCCGGAGCGGGCGCCGACCACCAGGTCGGTGCCGCTGATGGTGCTGGCGAAGCTGGCGCGGGTTTCGTTGCGCACCCGTTCGACGGCGAGCAGCAGGCACACCGACAGGGCGATGGCGAAGATCGTCAGCAGCGCGGTGAAACGGCGGTTGTTCAGGCTCGCCAGGGCTAGGCGCAGGAGATACATCGGCTAGATTTCCGGTGTGCGGGCGGCGCGGTTGAGCTCGCCCAGGGCCAGGCTGCGGTCGAACAGCGGCGCCAGGCTCTGATCGTGGCTGACGAACAGCAGGCTGGCCCCTGCCGCGCGGCATTCGGCGAACAGCAACTGCAGGAAGGCCTCGCGGCTGTCGGCATCCAGCGCCGAGGTCGGCTCGTCGGCGATGACCAGTTCCGGCTGGCCGATCAGCGCGCGGGCGGCGGCGACGCGCTGCTGCTGGCCGATGGACAGCGCTTCGGCGCGGCGTTCGAACAACTCGCTCGCCAGACCGAGGTGTTCGAGCAGGCTGGCTGCCGCCCCGGCCACGCTGCCGTGACGCTGGCGCGCCCGCTCGGCGCGCAGGCGCGAGAAGTGGCAGGGCAGGCAGACGTTCTCGCGCACCGTGAGAAACGGCAGCAGGTTGAACTGCTGGAAGATGTAGCCGGTATGGTCGACGCGGAAGCGGTCGCGCGCACCGGCCGACAGACTGCCCAGGTCCTGGCCGAGCAGCCGGACACTGCCGCGGCCGGCCTTCTGCACACCGCCGATCAGGCCGAGCAGGGTGGTCTTGCCGCTGCCCGAGGGACCCTTGAGGAACAGGCTTTCGCCGCGCTCCAGGCGGAACGCCGGGATGTCCAGCAGCTCGGCCTGGCGGGGCCAGGCGAAGCCGAGGTTTTCGATTGCGAGCAGAGGGGCCGTCATCGGGTCCAGTCTTTGAAGGTCGGTGGATCAGAACGGCAGCTGCGAGCGATCCGGCGTGAGTTCCGCGCCCTGCTGGCCGTTCGGGCCGATCAGTTGTACCTGAATCTTCTCGGTTCCGGGGAAGCTTTCGAACAGCCCGCGCAGTTCCAGGGCCTGCAGCGCCTCGGGATTGCTGCAACTGAATTGGTAATAGGCCTCGATATCGCTGTGCCCGGTGTGCTGCTGTGTGGCCGCCTCGTCATGGTCATGGTCATGGTCATGCCGGTCCTGGCGCTGGTAGCCGGCATGGCTAGCGCCGAGCAGCTCGCCCTCGAATCGCTGTTCGCTCACCGTGCAATCTGCCGCGGGCGGCAGGCCGAACAGCCCGTGTGGCCGCTCCAGCTGTGCGCGGGCGTGGGCGATCCGGGCCTCGTCCGCGTCGCTGGCGGGCGCATGTTCGAAACCGAGAAGGTTGATCGCCGGGCTGTCGAACTCCAGTTCCAGGCGGTCGCCGTCCAATGCGGCATTGAGGCGGGCCGCGCCGTGTTCGTGGGCGCCCAGGCTCGAGGCCTGTTCATGGTCATGGTGGTGATGATCCTCGTGTGCTTGGCTGTAGCTCAGCGGCAGCAGGATGACGGGCAAGGCGAGCAGCAGATGGCGCATGGTCGGCTCCGGTTCGAAGAAGTGGTTACGTTATAACAACTTTCATGCGCGACTGGCCAGCCCACGGCTGCCATGTGAGCATGAGCGCATACATTCGGGAGGAAGCAGCATGATTCGCATCCATGGCCGCATTGGCGACTGGCCGGTCGATCTGACTATCGAACTGGATGAACAGGACTGGGAGCGCCTGGCACAGGTGCCCGGTCTCGTGCTCGAGGCGGGAGGACGGAACGGCGAGGGCGCCGCGCCGCCCGCCGAGGCGCTATGGCACAGTGCCCGCGAATGCCTGCGCCGCGCCGGCAAGCTGGATGGCCCGCAACTGCTGGCCGAGCTCGAGGCGCTCACCGGCAGCATGCAGACGGCCAAGCGTCTGCTGGTGCGGCTGCGTCATTGCGATCAGGTGCGGGTCGAGAGTGGGCCGGACATGGCCTGCTACCACTGGATCGGGGACGACTGACGGGGCCGCGGCGGATCCTGGCCGAGCGACCCGCCGGTCTTTTTAGTAGATCGCCTGGTACAGCTTGCGGCGATAGCCGGTCACCAGTGGATGGTCGTTGCCCAGCAGATCGAAGACCTGCAGCAAGGTCTTGTGCGGCAGCCCTTCGGCATAGCCGCGGTTGCGTACGAACAGCTTCAGCAGCCCGTCCAGTGCGGCTTCGTACTGTTGCCGGGCCAGTTGCTGGATCGCCAGCTGATAGGCGGCTTCGTCGTCTTCGGCATTCTGTGCCAGGCGGCTTTTCAGCGTAGCGACCTCCGGCAGGTCGTTGGCCTGGCGCAGGAAGGTCAGTTGCGCCCGGGCGCCGGCCAGGGCCTGCTTGTGCGTGTCGCCCTTCACGGCAGCGAGTACGGCCTCGGCCTCGCCCAGCTCGCCACGTTCGGCCAGGCAGCGGGCATAGAGGATCAGCCCCGCGCCGTTCTCGTTGTCCTCGGCCAGCAGTTGCTGCAGCTGGGCTTCGGCCTCGGCGAAGCGGCCTTCGGCGAACAGCGCCTGGGCGTTTTCCAGCAGGTCGCCTTCCACCGTGGCCGGCGCCTGTACGTGGGGTTCGAGCATGGCACGGATGGCCGACTCCGGCTGCGCGCCGGCGAAACCGTCCACCGGCTGGCCATCCTTGAACAGCACCACGGTCGGCAGGCTGCGGATGCCGAAGCGGGCGACGATGTCCTGCTCGATGTCGCAGTTGACCTTGGCCAGCAGCAGCTCGCCCTGGTACTCCTCGGCGATCTTCGCCAGCAGGGGCATCAGCGCCTTGCACGGGGCGCACCATTCGGCCCAGAAGTCGACCAGTACCGGCTTGTGGAAGGAGTTCTCGAGCACCAACTGCTCGAAGCTGCTGGTGGTGGCATCGAAGATATAGGGCGTCTGGCTCATCGGGATTCTCGTGGGCGCGTATGACTGAAAGCTGAGCATGGTATGTGGGGGCAGTCGAGACGGGAAGCAAGGCTCGCGCGACGCTCGCTATTGGTCTATCGTTGCGCCCGCCCGGCGTAGCGGCGTTCTTGCCGCTGCGCCGAGGCGCAACCTCTTTCCTAGACCGGTGCGGCGTTTGCAGTCGCGCGTCATAAGGAGCTTCGCAATGTCCCTTCTCTCCGTTTTCCGGGAGCGCTACCTCGTGCGCTTCTGGTCGCCCCTGCCGGCGCTCGTCGCCTTGGGCGTCGCCTCCGCGTATTACTTCGCCATCACCGGAACCTTCTGGGCCGTCACCGGTGAGTTCACCCGCTGGGGTGGCCATGTCATCGCCTGGTTCGGTTATCGTCCCGAGGAGTGGAGCTACTTCAAGCTGATCGGCCTGGCCGGCACGCCGCTCGATCGCATCGATGGCGTGATGATCATCGGCATGCTGCTCGGCGCGCTGTGCACGGCGCTCTGGGCCAACAACGTCAGCCTGCGCTGGCCGACCAGCAAGCGGCGCCTGCTGCAGGGCCTGCTCGGCGGGATCGTCGCCGGCTTCGGCGCGCGCCTGGCGATGGGCTGCAACCTGGCGGCGTTCTTCACCGGCATCCCGATGTTCTCGCTGCATGCCTGGGCGTTCATGCTGGCGACCGTGGGCGGTGCCTGGATCGGCGTGAAGATCTGCCTGCTGCCGTGGCTGCGCACGCCGCTGAAGGTGGGCAACCAGGCCAGCTCGCTGTTCGCCGATGCCGAAGGCACGCGCCGCCGCGCCAGCGTCCAGGCACGGCTTGGCACGGCGCTCGCTGTGCTCGCCATCGCCTTCGCCGCCTGGCGTTTCGACACGTCGCTGGTGCTGGGCATGGCGGTGCTGTTCGGCCTGCTGTTCGGTGGGTTGATCGAGCGCGCGCAGATCTGCTTCACCAGCGCCGCGCGCGACCTGTGGACCACCGGCCGCACCCGGGCGGCCTACGGCATCCTGCTCGGCATGGCCGTGGCCTGCGTCGGCACCTTCGGCGCGATCGCCCTGGGCGCCAGCCCGAAGATCTTCTGGATGGGGCCGAACGCGATCCTCGGTGGCCTGCTGTTCGGCATCGGCATCGTCGTCGCTGGCGGCTGCGAGACCGGCTGGATGTACCGCGCCATGGAGGGGCAGGTGCACTTCTGGGTGGTCGGCATCGGCAATGTCATCGGCGGCACGCTGGTGGCGATCTACTGGGATGCACTGGGCACGTCGCTGGCGCTGCCCTATCCGAAGGTCAACCTGCTGGAACGCTTCGGCCCGGCCAGCGGGCTGCTGCTGACCTTCGCCGGCCTGGCCGTGGCCATGCTGCTGGTCCATCTCAATGCGCGTCGTTTCCAACCGAAAAGGAGCCCTGACCGTGAGCCAGGCCAAACCGAATCTCTCGCTTGATCTGCGTGGCGAACACTGCCCGTACAATGCCATCGCCACGCTGGAAACCCTGGCGACGATGCTGCCCGGCCAGTTGTTGGAGGTGGTGACCGACTGCTCGCAGTCGGTGCACGGCATCCCGGAAGATGCCCGGGCCAAGGGCTACAACTGCCTGGCCGTGGAGCAGCACGGCTCGCTGTTCCGCTTCCTGATCGAAGTCCCGGCCTGACGGCCTCAGCTGGCCGCCAGCAGCGGCCAGCGCCCCTGTTCCAGGTAGCGCACACCGTCCGAGGTGTTCTGCGACTGGTAGAGCACGAAATGCTCGGCCCGCCAGCCGAAGGTGGGCGCCGGGCCGTGCTGTCGGCCGCGGGCCTGGCGGGTCAGGGTCAGGTGCGGCAGGAAGGGCCGGCTGTCGAGTACCACGCCGAGGGCGGCGAGCCGTTCGTTCAGCGCCGCGACGAGATACTCCAGCGCCAGCGGCGTTGCGCTCGGCTGCAGGCAGACGAAGCCCTTGCCGAGGGTGGCCAGCCGGTCCAGGTTCAGCTGGAATGCCGGCGCCTGCACCGTGGCGCCCAGTTCGAGCAGCGCCTGCAGGTGGTCGACGGGCTGCGCGCCGAGAAAGGCCAGGGTCAGGTGCAGGTTGGCGCGGGGCACCGGGCGGCCCTCCAGCTCGCGTTCGTCGCGCCAGGCGCAGATGGCCGCGGCCTGCTCGACGGGGCAGGGCAGGGCGAAGAACAGCCGCAGGGTTGGTTCGCTCATCGCATCCTCCACTGCCTATCGTGCGGCGTGGTAGAGGCTGACCCGGCGGAACTCCGCGGGTTCGGCCAGGTCCGGCCAGGTGCAGGCGTCCAGCACATCCAGCCGACGATACCGCGGGTGGGCGAAGTCGCGTACCCGCGAGTCGGCCACCAGCGCCTCGCGCCCGCGGCCGAGGAAGTGGTCCAGCAGCGGCAGGTTGGCGCGGTCGTAGAGCACGTCGGCGACGATGATCAGGTCGTAGCGGTCCTCTTCGCCGAAGAAGTCCGCCGAATAACGCAGCTCGACGCCATTGAGCGCGGCGTTCGCCCGGCAGGCCGCCAGCGCCAGCGGGTCCAGGTCGCAGGCCACCACCTCGACGGCGCCGGCCGGCGGCG
>NZ_AZSV01000106.1:0-13105 GCF_000582595.1 Pseudomonas sp. BAY1663 | reverse complement strand
CGCCGGCGGCGTCGCGCACCGTGCCCGCGGTCGCGCGCTTGCCCGACGATCGCGACGACCTGCCGTTCAAGGAGCGCTGCGTGCTGGTGATCGAGGACGAGCCGCAGTTCGCCAGGATCCTGCGCGATCTCGCCCATGAGCTGCGGTTCAGCTGCCTGATCGCGCAGAACGCCGACGACGGCTTCGACACCGCGGCCCAGTACAAGCCCGACGCGATCCTGCTCGACATGCGCCTGCCCGACCATTCCGGCCTGACCGTGCTCGAGCGTCTCAAGGAAAACCCGACGACCCGGCACATACCGGTGCACGTGGTATCCGTCGAGGACCGTAGGGAGGCCGCGCTGCAGATGGGCGCGGTGGGCTACGCCATGAAGCCGGCGACCCGCGACGAACTCAAGGCGGTGTTCGGCCGCCTGGAGGCCAAGCTGGTGCAGAAGGTCAAGCGCATCCTGCTGGTGGAAGACGACGCTCGCCAGCGCGAGAGCATGTCGCGGCTGATCGAGGACGTCGACATCGAGATCACTGCCGTGGAGTTCGGCGAGCAGGCGCTCGAGCTGCTGCGCAGCACCGTGTTCGACTGCATGATCATCGACCTCAAGCTGCCGGACATGGACGGCAGCGAACTGCTCGAACGCATGGCCAAGGAGGACATCTGCTCCTTCCCGCCGGTGATCGTCTACACCGGGCGCAACCTCACCCGCGACGAGGAGGCGGCGCTGCTCAAGTACTCGCGCTCGATCATCATCAAGGGGGCGCGCTCGCCGGAGCGCCTGCTCGACGAGGTCACGCTGTTCCTGCACAAGGTCGAGTCGGACATGCCGCCGGAGCGGCAGAAGATGCTCAAGAGCGCGCGCAGCCGCGAGAAGGCATTCGAAGGGCGCAAGATCCTGGTGGTCGACGACGACGTGCGCAACGTCTTCGCCCTGACCAGCGCGCTGGAGCACAAGGGTGCCCTGGTGGAGATCGCGCGCAACGGCCTGGAGGCGATCGACAGGCTGCAGCACGACAGCGACATCGATCTGGTGCTGATGGACATCATGATGCCGGAAATGGACGGCTTCACCGCCATGCAGGAAATCCGCAAGGACGCGCGCTTCGCCAAGCTGCCGATCATCGCCGTCACGGCCAAGGCCATGAGGGACGACCAGGAGCGCTGCCTGCGCGCCGGTGCCAACGACTACCTGGCCAAACCCATCGACCTCGACCGCCTGTTCTCGCTGATCCGCGTCTGGCTGCCGAAAGTGGAGCTGCTGTGACATGCCCGACCGCAACGTCGAAATCGAACTCAAGCTGCTGATCGAGGCGATCTACCTCAAGTACAGCTACGATTTCCGCGACTACTCCAGAGCCTCGCTCAAGCGCCGGGTGCTGCTGGCACTGAAGCAAATGGACTGCGACAGCATCTCCGCGCTGCAGCGCAGGATCCTCTACGACGCCCAGGTCTTCATGGACCTGCTGCAGTACCTGACCATCCCGGTCAGCGAGATGTTTCGCGACCCCGGTTACTACCGCGCGCTGCGCGAGCAGGTGGTGCCGGTGCTGCGCACCTATCCCTCGCTGAAGATCTGGATCGCCGGCTGCAGCACTGGCGAAGAGGTCTACTCGATGGCCATCCTGCTGCAGGAGGAGGGCCTGCTCGAGCGCTCGCTCATCTATGCCACCGACATCAACCCGCGCTCGCTGGAGCAGGCGCGCCAGGGCATCTTCGCCATCGAACACCTGCGCCAGTACACCGCCAATTACCAGCAGGCCGGTGGCAAGCGCAGCTTCTCCGATTACTACACGGCCGCCTACGACTCGGCGATCATGGACAAGTCGCTGAAGGAAAAGGTCACTTTCGCCGATCACAGCCTGGCCACGGACAGCGTGTTTTCCGAGACCCAGCTGATCTCCTGCCGCAACGTGCTGATCTACTTCAACAAGCCGCTGCAGGATCGCGCCTTCGGCCTGTTCCACGAGTCGCTCTGCCACCGCGGATTTCTCGGCATGGGCTGCAAGGAAACCGTCGAGTTCTCGTCTTACGCCGGGCTCTACGAAGCGTTCGACAAACAGGAAAGGATCTTCCGCAAGCTATGAGCAGCGTTGCGCGGACCATCTTGCGCGGTAAGCGCCAGCCTCCGGTCGACGCCGTGGTGATCGGCACCTCGGCCGGCGGCCTGGAGGCGCTGAGTGTCGTGCTGCATGGCCTGCCTGCCGGTTTCCGTCTGCCGCTGCTGGTGGTCCAGCACGTGTCGGCCCAAGGGCCGACGCACCTGGCCGAGATCTTCCAGCGCAAGACCGCGATGACGGTCAAGGAAGTCGACGACAAGGAAGCGGTGTGCGGCGGCACGGTGTATTTTGCCGCGCCCGGCTACCATCTGTTGGTCGAAAGCGATCACAGCCTGTCGCTGAGCCAGGACGATGCGGTGAATTTCTCGCGGCCTTCCATCGACGTGCTGTTCGAATCCGCGGCCGACGCCTGGGGGCCGAACCTGGCGGGGGTCCTGCTCACCGGCGCCAACGAGGACGGCGCCGCCGGCCTCGAGGCGATTCACTGCAGTGGCGGGCTGACCGTTGTCCAGGACCCTGCCGAAGCGGCGGTACCGACCATGCCCCGTGCTGCGCTCCAGCGCTTCGCGCCGGACCATATTCTGCCCCTGCGCGATATCCATCGATTGTTGCAAGAACTGGAGTGACCATGCCCGATCGTACCGACGAGGTGAACCTGCTGATCGTCGACGACCTGCCGGAGAACCTGCTGGCGCTGGACGCATTGCTCCAGGCCCCCGGCGTTCATGTGCACCAGGCCGAATCGGCCGAACAGGCGCTGGAGCTGTTGCTGCGCCACGAGTTCGCCCTGGCCATTCTCGATGTGCAGATGCCCGGTATGGACGGTTTCCAACTGGCCGAGCTGATGCGCGGCACCGAGCGCACCAAGCAGATCCCCATCGTCTTCGTCAGCGCCGCCGGCCGCGAACTCGACTATGCCTTCAAGGGCTACGAGAGCGGCGCCGTGGACTTCATGCACAAGCCGCTGGATGCCCATGCGGTGCGCAGCAAGGTCAGCGTGTTCGTCGACCTGTACCGCAGTCGCAAGCGCCTGGCGCGCCAGCTCGAGGCGCTGGAGGAGAGCCGACGCGAGCAGGAAGTGCTGCTCGACGAGCTGCGCAATACCAAGGCGGAACTGGAGAACGCCGTGCGCATGCGCGACGACTTCATGTCGGTCGTCTCCCATGAGTTGAAGACGCCGCTGAACACGCTGATTCTCGAGGTGCAGTTGCGCAAGCTGCAGCTGAGCCGCAACAACCTCGCCGCGTTCGACGAGAGCAAGCTGCGCGGCATGGTGGACAAGGACGAGCGGCAGATCCAGAGCCTGATCCGCCTGATCGACGACATGCTCGACGTCTCGCGCATTCGCACCGGCAAGCTGTCGATTCGCCCCTCGCGCTTCGACCTGGCGCAGTTGGTCGGCAACGTCGTCGAGAGCTTCGCCGCGCAGATGGAGGCCAAGGGCTGCCAGCTGCAGCTGGAGCGCAGCGAGCCGATCGTCGGCGTGTGGGATGAGTTCCGCATCGAGCAGGTACTGGCCAACCTGCTGACCAACGCCATGCGCTACGGTGCCGGCCAGCCGGTTCGGGTCAGCGTCGCGCCCTGCCCGGAGGGCGCCTGCATCGAGGTGCGTGACCAGGGTATCGGCATCAGCTCGAAGAGCCTGGCGCGCATCTTCTGCCAGTTCGAGCGCGCCGAAGGCAGCGAAGGCAGCGCCGGGCTGGGGCTCGGCCTGTTCATCGCCGACCAGATCGTCAAGGCGCACGGCGGGCGCATCCAAGTGGAGAGCGAGGAGGGCCGGGGCTCGCTGTTCCGGGTGCTGTTGCCGCTGGGCGAGGGTTAGGGTCGTAGCGGGCCTCCCACAAAAGCAGCAGGCATCCACTCGAACCTGTGGGAGGCGCGACCCCGCGGCGATTGCAGGCCGAAGGTCTGCCAGCTTGCAGCTGCCCTGGTGGCCTAGGACGAACAGCTGATCTCCAGATGCTTGCCCCATTCCGGTGGCCGTTCGGCGTAGCGCTGCATGCCGGGCTGTTCGTCGAAGGGGCGCGAAAGTACCGCGTGCAGTTCGCGCACCGGGCCGTAGTCGCCCCGTTCCGCCGCCTCGATGGCCTGCTGCGCCAGGTAGTTGCGCAGGATGTACTTCGGGTTGACCGCCTGCATCCGCGCCTGGCGCTCGCCCGTTTCGTCGCCCTCGCGGCCGATCCGGGCCTGGTAGTCCTGCGCCCAGGCGTCGAAGCCCTGCAGATCGACGAAGTCCTCGCGCAGCCGGCGCAAGGCCTGCCCGGGCGGATTCTCGCTCAGCTCACGGAAGAAGTTCGTGTAGTCCACCGCGCTGCCCTGCATCAACTGCAGCAGGCGGCGCACCAGCGCTTCGTCACCGTCCTCGGCCCGGGCGAAGCCCAGCCGCCGGCGCATCAGGTCCAGCCATTCGGCCTGGTACAGCGGCAGGAACAGCTCCATCGTCTGGCGCAGGGCGGTCACCTCGACGAAGGGCGTCAGTGCCTGGGCCAGTGCGGCGAGGTTCCAGTGGGCGATGGGCACCTGGTTCTCGAAGGAGTAGCGGCCCGTGTCGTCGGAATGGTTGCAGATGAAGCGCGCGTCGAAATCGTCGAGCAGCGCGTAGGGGCCGAAGTCGAAGGTGATGCCGAGGATCGACATGTTGTCGGTGTTCATCACCCCGTGGCAGAAGCCGTAGGCCTGCCAGCGCGCGATCAGCGCGGCGGTGCGTTCGAGCACCTGGCGGAACAGCGCGTGGTAGGGCTCGGGATGCTCCAGCAGCTCGGGGAAATGCGCCTCGGCGACATGCTCGAGCAGGCGCTTCAGCGCGTCGTGCTGGCGGGTGTAGTAGAAGAATTCGAAGTGGCCGAAGCGCACGTGGCTGGGTGCCAGGCGCAGCAGCATGGCGCCGCGCTCCTGGCGCTCGCGGTAGACCGGGGTGTCCGAGCCGATGACGCACAGCGCGCGCGAGCTGGGGATGCCCAGCGCATGCAGGTGTTCGCTGGCGAGGAACTCGCGGATCGACGAGCGCAGCACCGCGCGGCCGTCGCCCATGCGTGAGTAGGGCGTCTTGCCGGCGCCCTTGAGGTGCAGGTCCCAGTGCTCGCCGGCGTCGTTGACCACCTCCCCGAGTAGCAGCCCGCGGCCGTCGCCCAGCTGCGGGTTGTAGCTGCCGAACTGGTGGCCGGAATAGACCATGGCGCGCGGCTCGGCGGTGGACCAGATCTTGTGCCCGGAGAACAGTTCGGCGAACAGCGGTTGCTGCGCCTCGGCCGGGTCCAGGTCGAGCAGCGCCATCGCCGCTTCGCTGGCCACCACCAGCCGCGGCGTGTCCAGCGGCTGCGGCGACACCTGGGTGGAGAAGGTGTCGCCGAGGCGGGCGAAGCGGTTGTCGAAGCGGAGCTGGGTCAGGGTTTTCAAGTCGCCTCCGGCACGGCATGCAGGCAAGGATAGCCCGGCCGAGGCCGGGCCCGTTCAGGACGTTGGAGGCCGCGAGGCGCCTGGGTGTTCCTCAGGCCTGGTCGCCAGCCGCCGGCTTCGCCCCGTCGTCGGCGGGCCTGGTGCTCGCGCTGAGCTGCAGCTGCTGGCCGGCGAAGTTCTTCAGGAACACGTCGACCTTGCGGAAGGCGATGTTGATGCCGGCCTTGTTGAATTCGCGGTCGATGAAGCGGTTGATCTCGTCGGTGGCCGGGTTGCGGTCGCCGAGGTCGCGCACGTGGATGCGCAGCTCGTGGTCCAGCGTGCTCTCGCCGAAGTTGAGGAACAGCACCTGCGGTTCCGGCTCCTTGAGCACCCGCGGGTTGTCCCGCGCCGCCTGCAGCAGCAGCCGGCGCACCGCGTCCAGGTCCGAGCCGTAGGCGACGCCGACCTTGAGCGTCACCCGGGTCACGGTGTCGCTCAGCGACCAGTTGATCAGCTGGCCGGTGATGAAGGTCTTGTTCGGAACGATGATGTCCTTGCGGTCGAAATCGGTGATGGTGGTGGCGCGGATGCGGATGCGGCTGACCGTGCCGGACAGGTTGCCGATGGTCACCACGTCGCCGATGCGCACCGGCCGCTCGAAGAGGATGATCAGGCCGGAGATGAAGTTGGCGAAGATCTCCTGCAGGCCGAAACCCAGGCCCACCGAGAGCGCCGCCACCAGCCACTGCAGCTTGTCCCAGCTGACGCCGAGGGTCGACAGCGTGGCGACGATGCCGAAGCCGGCCAGCGCGTAGGACAGCAGCGTGGTGGTGGCATAGGCGCTGCCCTGCGCCAGGCGCAGCTTGGACAGCACCATGACTTCCAGCAGGCCCGGCAGGTTGCGTGCCAGCGCCGCGGTGATGGCGATGATCAGCAGCGCGCCGAGCAGGTTGTTCAGGCTGATCGCGAGGTGGTCAGGGTCTCGCCACTGCCGCTGGTGTATTCGTAGAGGGTGATGTTGTCCAGGTAGGAGACCACCGAGATCAGGTCCGACCAGACCCAGTACAGCGCCACCAGGAACAGGCCGAACATGGCCATCCGGGTCAGGCGCAGCGACTGCTGGTTGACCTGCTCGATATCCAGCCCCGGCTCGCCCTGGAGCTCCAGCGCGTCGCCGGTCTCGTCGGCCTGCGCCTGGCGCTTGGCCAGTGCGCGCTTGTAGGCCAGGCGCCGCGCCGCCACGGTCAGGCCGCGTACCAGCGCGGCTTCGACGACGATCCAGATCATCAGCAGGTAGAGCGTGTCGATCAGCCGGTCGGTGAGTTTCAGCGCGGTGTAGTAGTAGCCGAAGCCCACGGCGACGATCAGTGCCAGTGGCAGCAGGCTGAACAGCAGGCCGATCATCAGCCGTAGCGGTGGCGCATTCTGGCTCGACGGGCCCTTGAGCAGCAGGCGGTTGAGGCGCCAGCTCATCAGCGCGAAGCAGGTCAGCACCACGAGGATGCCCAGCACGTCGTCGGCCAGCCGTGCCGGCTGGTGTTCGGCCACGCTGACGACGGCGACCAGGGCCACCACGCTCATGCCCAGGCGGCGGATTTCGTTGCGCAGGAAGGCGACCTGCGGGCGCGACCAGCCGAAGTGCACCTCGGCCACGCGCCCCGGCGACAGCATGCGGTAGGCGCTGTAGAACACCAGCCAGGCCTGGGCCATCTCGAACAGTGCGGCGCCGAGGACGTAGTTCTGTCCGCGCGCGTCCATCTGCAGCAGGTAGCCGCACAGCGCCAGGAACAGCGCGCCGGGCAGCGCCAGCAGCAGGTTGAGCAGCAGCGCCAGCGGCGTATGCAACTGGCTGTCGTTACGGAAATGACCGATCTCGCCGCTCAGGGCGCTGAGCTTGGCGTCGATCTTGTTGCGCCACCAGAACAGGGCGGCGATCAGCAGCAATAGCGGCAGGAAGAACAGCGGGCGCTCCTTGAGGCCGGCGCCGAGCTCCTGCACGGCCGAGAGCCAGGGCATCGCCGCCAGTTGGGCCTTCAGCCGCTGCGGCGCGCCCTGCAGCCAGTTGTGATCCAGCGGCCTGTTGCTGGGAATCCAGAACATCTGCTCGTCCAGGGTGTCGCTGAGCGCGCGCGCGGTGTCCTGCAGCTGTTTCTGGTTCAGCTGCAGGGTGATCGAGGCGTTGAGCAGCGCGTCCAGTTCGCGGTTGAGGCGGTCGAGCAGTTCGCTGCGGGTATTGATCAGTTCCAGCAGCGTCCGCCGCAGCTCGGGGGTGACGTCCTCCTGCTTCTGCCGCGCCAGCAACTGCTCGACATAGGCGCCGGGGTTGCCCGCGGTTTCGCGGCGCTGGTTGAGTTCGAACTGGTAGAGGCGGATGTCGGCGATGTCGTCGGCGAGGTTCTTGTCCAGCTGCAGGCTCGGCAACGCCTGCTTCTGCTGGTAGAGGATGCGCGACAGCAGCAGGCTGCCCTCGAGCACGGAGATCTGTTCTTCCAGCGCCTGGTCGGTCTGGTTGAGCGTATCGAGCTGCTGGCGGGTCTGCAGGTTCTGCTGGTTGAGCCGGTTCAGCCGTTCGGTGGCGCGCAGCAGGTAGTCGGAAAGCTTGAGGTTCTCGGCGCTTTCGGCGGCGAGCAGCTTGTCCGAGCCGGCCTGCTGCACCCGCGCCGAGAGTTCGGCCACGGTCTGTTCCGATTCGGCGCGGCGTTTCTCGTTGATCAGGCCCTGCAGCGCCTGGGTTTCCTGCTCGGCGCGGGCGATGCGTTCGGCCAGCAGGTCGCGGCGGCTCTTGCCCAGGTCCTGCAGCAGGCCGTTGCCGGCCAGTTCCTGGCGGCGCAGTTCGATCTGCGCGTTGAGCGAGCCGATCTCCGCTTCCAGCAGGGCGCGGCGTTCCTCGCTCAGCGGCTTGCCCGATTCGCGGCCGCTCTTGAGCAGGTTGTTGACGTCCTGGATGCGCGTCTGCGCCGTGCCGATCTGCGCCTGCGCGCGTTCGGGGCGGGTCTGCGCCGAGATGATCATGCTGTTGGCGGCGCTGAGCTGCTTCTGCCACTCGGACAGCTCGTCGACCCGTGCACTCAGGCGTTGCTCCAGGGCCTCGACCGATTGCCTGGCATAGCGCTGGGCGGGATCTTCCGCCGGGCTGGCCTTGAGCCTGGCCAGTTCGCGCTGGGCATCGGCGATCTCCCTCGGCGCCTGCGCCAGCAGTGTCTTCAGTTCCTCCAGGCGCGTAGTGCTGGCCTCGGTCTGCTGGAGCAGGTTCTGGGTCTGCTCGGCAAGCGGGACCTGTGCGGATTTCGCCTCGCCCTCGGTGGCGGGCGGGGTGCCGGTCAGGCTGTCCAGCGGTTGGGCGTGCAGGGGACCGGCGAGCAGGCAGAACGTTGCGAGCAACAGGGTGCGCAGGAGTGACATGGAGGCAGCGGGTACGCGGATGACGAAGAAGTGCGGAGTCTACGGGCTGCGCCGGCCGAGCGCGAGTCCGCAGGTCGGGCCACGCGGCCGCCGGGCGCCACTGGCAGATGCGCCCGTTGCGCCGCTAGAACAGCAGCTGCGGGCCGGGCTTGTCGCCCTCGGGAAACTTCAGGCCGACCTTGCGCACCTCGCCGGCGTCCATCGCCGCCACGGTCCAGGTCAGCCCGTTCCATTCGACCTGGTCCCCGACCACCGGGCGGCCGCCGACGCGTTCGGCCATGAAGGCGCCGATCGTCTGCGCGCCGTCGACATCGCCCAGCTTGAGCCCGTAGAGCGCGGCGATGGCGCTCAGCTGGGCGTCGGCCTCGAGAATGAAGTCGCCGAAGAAACGCAGGTCCTGGCCGCGCTTGGGCGCCTGGCTGAACAGCTTGCCGAGTGCCGGGAGGTCTTCGTCGTGGCCGATCACGCAGAGGATGTCGTTGGCCTGCAGGCGGGTGCTGCCGGACGGGTGGAGCAGCTCGCGGCCGCGAAACAGGGCGGCGATGCGGGTGCCGGGCGGCATCTTCAGCTCGCGCAGCGCGGCGCCGATGCACCATTTGCCGGCACCCAGGCGGTAGACGAACAGTTCCCACTGGCTGGTGGCGTGAATCTGCAGGCCGGCGCGGGAGATCGGCGAGGGCGAGGGCGGGACTTCCACCTTGGCCTTCCTCGCCGCCCAGGCCAGCGTCGAGCCCTGCAGCAGCAGCGACACCAGCACGATGAAGAACGCCACGTTGAAGAACAGCTGGGCGTTCTCCAGCCCGGCCATCAGTGGGAATACCGCGAGAATCACCGGCACCGCGCCGCGCAGGCCGATCCAGGAGATGAACAGCCGTTCGCGCAGATGGAAGCTGCGAAACGGCAGCAGGCTGACGAACACCGCCAGCGGCCGGGCGAAGAGGATCATCCACAGCGACAGCGCCAGCGCCGGAAGGGCGATCGGCAGCAGTTCGCTGGGTGTCAGCAGCAGGCCAAGCACCAGGAACATGCCGATCTGGCTGAGCCAGGCCAGGCCGTCGAACATATGCAGGATGCCGTGGCGGTTGCGGATCGGACGGTTGCCCAGCAGCAGCCCGCAGACATAGATCGCCAGGATGCCGCTGCCGCCGATGGCGCCGGAGAGGGCGAAGATCATCAGCCCGCCGGCGACCGCCAGCAGCGGGTAGAGGCCGTCGGCCACCGACAGCCGGTTGATCAGCTGCAGCAGCAGCCAGCCGCCACCCAGGCCGAGCAGGGTGCCGATGCCGAATTGCTGGACCAGGCTGAGCAGGAAGTCCCAGCCGAAGGTGGTGCGCCCGGCGAGGAGCATGTCGATCAGGGCGACGGTGAGGAACATCGCCATCGGATCGTTGCTGCCCGATTCGATTTCCAGGGTCGAGCCGACCCGTTCGTTGAGGCCCTTGCCGTTGAGCAGGTTGAACACCACGGCGGCGTCGGTGGAGCCGACGATGGCGCCGATCAGCAGGCCCTGCAGCAGCGGCAGCTCGAACAGCCAGGCGGCCGCCAGCCCGGTCAGCCCCGAGGTGATCGCCACGCCCAGGGTGGCTAGCGAGAAGGCTGGCTTGAGCGCGACGCGGAAGGTCGTCGTGCGCGTGCGCATGCCGCCGTCGAGGAGAATCACCGCCAGCGCCAGGTTGCTGATGACGAAGGCCAGCTGGTAGTCCTCGAAGACGATGCCGCCGATGCCGTCGACCCCGGCGAGCATGCCCACGGCAAGGAAGATGACCAGGATCGGCACGCCGAGACGGGTCGACAGCGAACTCATCAGGATGCTGGCAGCAACCAACAGGGCACCGATAAAGAACAGGTGGTTGATGCTGCCGACGTCCAAATGAAATCTCCGTTAGAGGAAGCTGCCTTCGCATTCATGCATGCGATATGCCAGCGATTCTAACCTGACGATTTGACGGGCTGTCAAAAAAGCGCCCCGCCAGCGCGGGGCGTGTCTGGCGGCGATGGCGAGGCTCTAGAACCAGGCGTCGCGCATGGCGAGGCAGGTGTCGTCGCGGCTGTGCAGCAAGGCCAGTTCGTGCTGGCAGGCGGGCACTTCCCAGGTCAGGAAGTAGCGCGCGGCCTGCAGCTTGCCGCGGTAGAAGTCGGCGTCGGCCGGATTGCCTTCGGCCAGCCCGCGCTCGGCGCGCAGCGCCTGCTCCAGCCAGCGCCAGCCGATCACCGCATGGCCGAACACTTTTAGATACAACGCCGAGTTGGCCAGCGCCTGGTTCACCTGGCCGGCGGCGAGGTCGCCGAGCAGTGCCTGGGTCACTTCGGCGAGGCGGGCGACGTGCCGTTCCAGCGGCTCGCGCAGCGCGCTCAGCGCAGCGTGCTCGGCGGCGCGCCGGCAACTGGCCTGGATCAGCCCGAGCAGCTGGCGCAGGCCGGCGCCCTGGTTCTGCATCAGCTTGCGGCCGAGCAGGTCCTGCGACTGGATGCCGTGGGTGCCTCGTGGATCGGGTTGAGGCGGTTGTCGCGGTAGTACTGCTCCACCGGGTATTCGCGGGTGTAGCCGTGGCCGCCGAGCACCTGGATCGCCAGCTCGTTGGCCTTGAGGCAGAACTCCGAGGGCCAGGACTTGACGATCGGCGTCAGCAGGTCGAGCAGTTCGCCGGCGTCGCGACGTTCTTGCTCGCTCTCGGCGCTGTGCTGGTCGTCTACCAGGCGCGCCGCGTAGAGGCCCAGGTCGAAGGCGCCTTCGACATAGGCCTTCTGCATCAGCAGCATGCGCCTGACATCGGTGTGCTCGATGATCGGCACCTGCGCCGAGGTCGGGTCCTTGCCGTCCGGCAGCCGGCCCTGCGGGCGCTCGCGGGCGTAGTTCAGCGAATAGAGGTAGCCGGCGTAGCCGAGCATGATCGCGCCCATGCCGACGCCGATGCGCGCCTCGTTCATCATCTGGAACATGTAGACCAGGCCCTTGTGCGGCTCGCCCACCAGGTAGCCGACGCACCCGCCGTTGTCGCCCCCCGCATTGTCACCGAAGTTCAGCGCGGTGCTGGTGGTGCCGCGCCAGCCCATCTTGTGGAACAGCCCGGCCAGCAGCACGTCGTTGCGCGGGCCGAGGCTGCCGTCGTCGTTGACCAGGAATTTCGGCACGATGAACAGGCTGATGCCCTTCACCCCGGGCGGCGCGTCCGGCAACTTGGCCAGCACCATGTGCACGATGTTCTCCGACAGCGCGTGGTCGCCGCCGGAAATGAAGATCTTGTTGCCGCGGATGCGGTAGCTGCCGTCGCCGGCCGGCTCGGCACGGGTGCGGATGTCCGACAGCGAGGAGCCGGCATGCGGCTCGGTGAGCGCCATGGTGCCGAAGAAGCGGCCCTCTATCATCGGTTGCAGGAAGCGGCGCTTCTGTTCGTCGCTGCCGAAGGTCTCGATCAGGTGCGCGGCGCCCATGCTCAGCATCGGATAGGAGCTGGTGGCGATGTTGGCCGACTGGAAATGCGCGAAGCAGGCCCGCGACAGCAGGTTCGGCAGCTGCATGCCGCCGTCCTCGAAGCTGCGCTGGGCGTTGTGGAAGCCGGCCGCGATGAAGGCGTCCACCGCCGGCTTGACCTCGGGGATCAGCAGCGCCTCGCCGTTGCGGTAGACCGGTTCGTGCTCGTCGGATTTGCGGTTGTGCGGGGCGAAGTACTTCTCGGCGAGGTTGCGCGCGGTGCCGAGGGCGGCATCGAAGGTCTCGCGGTTGTGATCGGCGAAGCGCGCGCGGCGGGTCAGGGCCTCGGCATCGAGCACCTCGTAGAGTTCGAACGCCAGATTGCGCGGGCAGAGCAGGGTCTCGGTCATGGTCAACCTCCGTTTTTATGCGTTCGAGTCTAAGGAGCGGCGGCGCCGCTGCCTAGCTCCATACATTCGGGTGATAGTGCATAAAACCGCGCATCTTCTGGCATCCTGCGGGCATGGCAGTAGAGGGGGCACGAGCATGGCCGAGAACGAGCTGACGACACGCAAGAACGACCACCTGGACATCGTCCTCGACCCGGCTCATGAGCGCCGCCCGTCGCCCAGCGGCTTCGATGCCTGGCGTTTCGAGCACTGCGCCCTGCCGGAACTGGACCTGGATGCGGTGGACCTCTCGACGCAGCTGTTCGGCCGGCCGCTGGCCGCGCCGCTGCTGATCAGCTCGATGACCGGCGGCGCGCGGCGGGCGGCGGCGATCAACCGGCACCTGGCCGAAGCCGCGCAGGAATTGCGTATCGCCCTGGCCGTGGGCTCGCAGCGCGTGGCGCTGGAATCCGGC
>NZ_AZSV01000105.1:0-13190 GCF_000582595.1 Pseudomonas sp. BAY1663 | reverse complement strand
ACCGCCCCGGCAGCCAGGCCTGAAGCAGCCCTTGCGCGCGGCCGGCGCCGGAGCGCCCTCGTGTCGGCCAGTGGCGCCGAGCCTGGCGTCGGCCGGGCCGTTTGGCGGTCTGTGTTAAATTGCTGTCCTTTCGCCACAGGCGGCCACTCCCCAGACACCCACAAAGGAGCGCAGCATGGAGGCAAAACAGTCTTCGTCTTCAACCTTCACCGCCCCGGTCTTCTACGGCTCGGCCCTCATCATCCTGGCGCTGGTGATCTACAGCGTCGCCTTCCAGAGCCATGCGCAAATGCTGTTCAGCGAGGCGCAGGCCTGGATCATCGCCAACGTCAGCTGGCTGTACATCCTCGCCGTCGCGCTGATCCTGCTGATGGTGGTATTGCTGGCCTTCAGCCGCTACGGTGACATCAAGCTCGGCCCCGACCACAGCGAACCGGACTACAGCGCCCTGACCTGGTTCGCCATGCTGTTCTCCGCCGGCATGGGCATCGGCCTGATGTTCTTCGGCGTCGCCGAACCGGTGATGCATTTCCTTTCGCCGCCGACGGGCGAAGGCGGCACGGTCCTCGCCGCCCGCGATGCCATGAAGATCACCTTCTTCCACTGGGGCCTGCACGCCTGGTCGATCTACGCCATCGTGGCGATGATCCTGGCCTACTTCGCCTACCGCCACGGCCTGCCGCTGACCCTGCGTTCGGCGCTCTACCCGCTGATCGGCGAACGCATCCACGGGCCGATCGGGCATGCCGTGGACATCTTCGCGATCATCGGCACGGTGCTCGGCGTCGCCACCTCGCTGGGCCTGGGCGTCACCCAGATCAACACCGGGCTCAACCACCTGTACGGGCTGCCGGTATCGGTGCCGGTGCAGATCGGCCTGATCATCGCCACCACGCTGCTGGCGACGATCTCGGTGGTCAGCGGCCTGGACAAGGGAGTGCGGCGCCTCTCCGAGCTGAACCTGACGCTGGCGGCCCTGCTGATGCTGCTGGTGCTGATCGCCGGCCCCACGGTGTTCATCCTACAGACCTTCGTGCAGAACACCGGCAGCTACCTGTCGGATATCGTCAACAAGACCTTCAACCTCTACGCCTACGAACCGAACGACTGGATCGGCGGCTGGACGCTGTTCTACTGGGCTGGTGGCTGGCCTGGTCGCCCTTCGTCGGCCTGTTCATCGCACGGATCTCCCGTGGCCGCACGATCCGCGAGTTCGTCGCCGGCGTACTGCTGGTGCCTACGGCCTTCACCCTGCTGTGGATGACCGTGTTCGGCGACAGCGCGATCCACATGATCCTCTGGGAACACGTCAGCAGCCTCGGCGAGGCCATCGAGCAGGACAGCTCGCTGGCGCTGTTCGCCTTCCTCGAGCACTTCCCGTTCTCCGCGCTCATCTCGCTGATCGCCATCATCATGGTGGTGGTGTTCTTCGTCACCTCGGCCGACTCCGGCGCGCTGGTGGTGGACATGCTCGCCTCCGGCGGCCATCCGGGCACGCCGGTATGGCAACGCATCTTCTGGGCGGCCTCGATGGGCGGCGTGGCCATCGCGCTGCTGCTGGCCGACGGCCTCACCGCGCTGCAGACCGCCACCATCGCCAGCGCGCTGCCGTTCACCATCGCCCTGCTCTGCTCGATGTGGGGGCTGCTCAAGGCGTTGCGCCTGGATGCGACCAAGCAGGGCCTGCGCTACCAGGCGCTGAGCATCTCGCCCAGCGCGCCACGCGGTGCCGGCGGCTGGCAGCGGCGCCTGCGCAACCTGATGCTGTTCCCGCGCCGCGCCCATGTGGTGCGCTTCATCGCCGAGGTGGTGCGTCCGGCCTGCGAGGCGATCGCCGAGGAAATGCGCAAGCAGGGCTACAGTGTCGAACTCAGCGAAGGCGAGGATCGCCGCGTGCGCATCGAGATCCGCCACGAGGGCGAACCGGACTTCATCTACGAGGTGCGTCCGCGCGCCTACGTGATGCCGAGCTTCGTCGTCACCACCAGCGAGGACGACGAGCGCGAGGAGCGCAAGTACTTCCGTGCCGAGGTGCACCTCAAGGAAGGCGGGCAGGACTACGACGTGATGGGCTGGAGCCGTGACGACGTGATCGGCGACATCCTCGACCAGTACGAGAAGCACATGCACTTTCTGCACATGGTCCGCTGAAGATGCGCCAGGCCGCTCAGTGTGCCTGGCCGGCCTGGCGCTCGGCGCTCATGAAGGCGATCAGCCCGGCCAGCGGCAGCGGCCGGCTGACCAGATAGCCCTGCACCTGCTGGGCGCCGAACTGGCGCAGCAGCTCGAGTTGCTCGGCGGTTTCCACCCCCTCGGCGACCACTTCCAGCTGCAGGTTGTGCGCCAGGCCGATCATCGCCTGCACCAGCTGCCGCTTCTCGGGCCGCACGATCATGCCGGCGACGAAGCTCTTGTCGACCTTCAGCAGGGTGATCGGCAGGCTGGAGAGGTGCACGAACGACGAGAAGCCCGTGCCGAAGTCGTCCAGCGAGAAGCGCACGCCGAGCCGGCCGAGGGCCTGCATGGTCTGCTGGACCTGCTCGCTGCGGCGCATCACCGCGGTTTCGGTGAGTTCGAATTCCAGCCAGTGCGGATCGATGCCCCGTTCGTCGATCAGCCGGTTGAGGGTCGGCAGCAACTGGCTGTCCTGGAACTGGCGGAACGACAGGTTGATCGCCATGTGCAGCAGCTGTGCGCCCTGGGCGTGCAGGCTTTGCAGGTCGCGCAGCGCGCGGGCGATCACCCAGTAGCCCAGCGGCACGATCAGCCCGCTCTCCTCGGCCATGGGAACGAAGGCGTCCGGCGCCAGCAGGCCGCGCTCGGGATGCCGCCAGCGCACCAGCGCCTCGATGCCGACGATACGCCCGCTCTCCAGGCACAACCGCGGCTGGTAGTGCAGCTCCAGCTCATCGCGGCGCAGCGCCCGGCGCAGCTCGCCTTCCTGATCGACCAGGCTGCGCGCGCCGCGGTTGGCCTGCTCGTCGTAGAAGTACCAGGTGCAGCCCTGGCTGGCCTTGGCCTGGCGCATGGCGATCTGCGCACGCCAGAGCAGCGGGTCGGCACCGATGCCGGCAGAGGCGCGCGCCAGACCGAGGCTGCAGCCGAGCATCAGACTTTCGCCGTCGACCCAGTAGGGTTCGGCCAGGGCCTCGACGAGGCGATCGGCGACCGTCTCGGCACGCAGGGGATCGTCGCGGGTATCCAGCAGCAGGGCGAATTCGTCGCCGCCCAGGCGCGCCAGCAGGTCGCCGACCTCCAGCTGCGCCTTGAGCCGCGCCACCACCTGCAGGATCAGCCGGTCGCCGGCCCGGTGGCCGAGCGCATCGTTGACGTGGCGGAAGTTGTCCAGGTCCAGGTAGCCGAGCACCAGCCCCTGGCCCTGATGTTCGGCCAGCGCCTCCAGCAGCAGCACCTGGAAGCCCTGGCGATTGGCGATACCGGTGTGCGGATCCTGTTCGGCGAGACGCTGCAGGGTGCCCTGCAGATTGCAGCGCTCGCGCACATAGCGCAGGCAGCGGCGCAGCACTTCGGGGGTCAACTGGTCGGCCACCAGCCAATCGACCGCGCCCTCCGGCGCCTCCCGCGGTTCCTCGTCGAGCAGCAGGATCAGCGGCCATGGGCAAAGTCCGGCGGCCGGCTGGCAGGCGGGGGTCGCCAGCAGCAGGCAGGGGCCTGCGAGATGCGCGCGGGCCGTTTCCCAGTCGCGCTCGACGATCAGCGGCTGCTGGCTGCGCGAGGCCTGCAGGCAGGCGCGCAACCGCTCGGCCCATTCGGGCCGCTCGGTCAGCAGCAACAGCGACATGGATTGGACGGGCGCTGGCAAGCGGCCTCCGCGAGTCGATATGTTGGAGGCGTGCGATTCGCCTCATGATTCCCACATATCCCTGTGCCAGGTAACACCCGCATCCTGCAGCGCGCCGACAAGACTAATGGATTATTTTCATTAGCCAAGGCCCAGCGGGCGACGATTGGTGGCTTATTGATGAGCGACTGACCGGCATCAACCTTCAGCCTGCTAAACTCCCGCCCCCGCTTCGAACGACCTGAACGACATGTCCCGACTCAACCCTCGGCAACAGGAAGCCGTGAATTACGTCGGCGGCCCCATGCTGGTGCTCGCCGGTGCCGGCTCCGGCAAGACCAGCGTGATCACCCGCAAGATCGCCTACCTCATCCAGCAATGCGGCATCCGCGCGCAGTACATCGTCGCCGTGACCTTCACCAACAAGGCCGCCCGCGAGATGAAGGAACGCGTCGGCAGCCTGCTGCGCGGCGGCGAAGGCAAGGGCCTGACCGTGTCGACCTTCCACAACCTGGGCCTGAACATCATCCGCAAGGAATATGCCAGGCTCGGCTACAAGCCGGGCTTCTCGATCTTCGACGAGGGCGACATCAAGGCACTGCTGACCGACATCATGCAGAAGGAATATGCCGGTGACGATGGCGTCGACGAGATCAAGCACTACATCGGCAACTGGAAGAACGACCTGATCCTGCCCGAGCAGGCCCTGGCCGAGGCGCGCAACCCCAAGGAACAGACCGCGGCCATCGTCTACACGCACTACCAGCGCACCCTCAAGGCCTACAACGCGGTGGACTTCGACGACCTGATCCTGCAGCCGGTGAAGCTGTTCCAGGACCACCCCGAAGTGCTGGAGAAGTGGCGCAACAAGGTGCGCTACATGCTGGTCGACGAATACCAGGACACCAACGCCAGCCAGTACCTGCTGGTCAAGATGCTGGTGCAGGAGCGCGCGCACTTCACCGTGGTCGGCGACGACGATCAGTCGATCTACGCCTGGCGCGGCGCGCGGCCGGAGAACCTGATGCAGCTCAAGGAGGACTTCCCGTCGCTGAAGGTGGTGATGCTCGAGCAGAACTACCGCTCCACCAGCCGCATCCTCAAGTGCGCCAACGTGCTGATCGCCAACAACCCGCACGCCTTCGAGAAACAGCTGTGGTCCGAAATGGGGCACGGCGACCCGATCCGGGTGATCCGCTGCCGCAACGAGGAAGCCGAGGCCGAGCGCGTGGCAGTGGAAATCCTCACCCTGCACCTCAAGACCCAGCGGCCCTACAGCGACTTCGCCATCCTCTACCGCGGCAACTACCAGGCCAAGCTGATCGAGCTGAAGCTGCAGCACCACCAGATTCCCTACCGGCTGTCCGGCGGCACCAGCTTCTTCGCCCGCCAGGAGGTCAAGGACCTGATGAGCTACTTCCGCCTGCTGGTCAACCCGGACGACGACAACGCCTTCCTGCGAGTGATCAACGTGCCGCGCCGCGAGATCGGCTCCACCACCCTGGAGAAGCTCGGCAACTATGCCACCGCGCGCAAGATCAGCATGTACGCCGCCTGCGACGAGATCGGCCTGGGCGAACACTTGGACACCCGCTTCACCGAACGCCTGGCGCGCTTCAAGCGCTACATGGACGACCTGCGCCAGCAATGCGCGCAGAACGACCCGATCGCCGCGCTGCGCAGCATGGTCATGGACATCGACTACGAGACCTGGGTGCGCTCGCAGACCTCCAGCGACAAGGCCGCGGATTTCCGCATGGGCAACGTCTGGTTCCTCATCGACGCCCTGAAGAACACCCTGGAGAAGGACGAGGACGGCGACATGACCATCGAGCAGGCCATCGCCAAGCTGGTGCTGCGCGACATGCTCGAACGCCAGCAGGAAGAGGAAGAAGGCGCCGAGGGCGTGCAGATGATGACCCTGCACGCCTCCAAGGGCCTGGAGTTCCCCTACGTGTTCATCCTCGGCATGGAGGAGGAAATCCTCCCGCACCGCTCCAGCATCGAGGCCGATACCATCGAGGAAGAGCGCCGCCTGGCCTACGTCGGCATCACTCGCGCGCGGCAGAACCTGGCGATGACCTTCGCCGCCAAGCGCAAGCAGTACGGCGAGATCATCGAATGCCTGCCCAGCCGCTTCCTCGACGAACTGCCGCCCGAAGACCTGGAGTGGGAAGGCCAGGAAGACGCCCCGGTGGAAGTCAAGGCCGCGCGCGGCAACGACGCGCTGGCGGCGATGCGGGCGATGCTGAAGCGCTAGGGAAATCCCGCCTGAACCCTGAAAAGCATCGCCGCGAGGGCGCGCCCCACCAGTCTGGCGAAGGTATGCTGCTTTTGTGGGAGGCCCGACCTCGGGGCGATGCAGGCCGAAGGACTGCCAAAAAGCCTGAAATCGCTCTCCCCTGAACTCCGATCATCATTCGTCTGTTTGAATCCCGTAACCCAGGCGCGGCATGCTTGGCAGGTCGCATGTTCGGGAGGGATTCGATGTACCACGGCGAACGCTTCAATGCCTGGACGCACCTGGTCGGTGCAGTGCTGGCCTGCATGGGCGCCATCTGGCTGCTGGTGCTCGCCGCGCTCGACGGCACGGTGCTGGAGATCGTCAGCGTGGCGATCTACGGCCTCAGCCTGATCCTGCTCTACAGCATCTCCACGCTCTATCACAGCCTGCGTGGGCGGGCCAAGGTGGTCATGCGCAAGCTCGACCACCTGTCGATCTACCTGCTGATCGCCGGCAGCTACACGCCGTTCTGCCTGGTAACGCTGAGCGGCGCCTGGGGCTGGACACTGTTCGGCATCGTCTGGGGCCTGGCACTGATCGGCATGGCGCAGGAGATCAAGCCGCGCTCGGAGGCGCGGGTGCTGTCGCTGGTGATCTACGCGGTGATGGGCTGGATCGTGCTGGTGGCGGTCAGGCCGCTGTTCGCCGCGCTGGGCGGTGCGGGTTTCGCCTGGCTGCTGGGCGGCGGCCTGTGCTACACCATCGGCATCGTGTTCTTCGTCTACGATGAGCGCTTTCGCCACTGGCATGGCGTCTGGCACATCTTCGTGATGGTCGGCAGCCTGCTGCACTTCATCGCGATACTGTTCTACGTGATCTGACTCAGCGTTGCTCCTGCAGCGCGGCCGCGCTGCCGAGTACCGCTTCCAGTTCGCTGGCAGCGGCGCGCAGGCGCGGTACGAACTCGAGCAATTGCGCCATCGAGCAGCGGATCACCGGGGCATGGCTGAACAGGCAGGCGAGCAACTCGCCCTGTGCATCGCGCACCGGCACCGCGCAGGCCACCATGCCATCGATGAACTCCTCGGAATCGGTGCCCAGTTGCTCCTCGCGGATGCGCGCCAGGTCGTCGCGCAATGCGCTGAGGTCGGTGAGAGTGTTGCGCGCCAGGCGCTGGACCGGCAGGCGCGGCAGCACCCGCTCCAACTGCTCGGGGGACAGCGAGGCGAGGTAGAGCTTGCCGCTGGCGGTGCACCACAGCGGTGTATGGCTGCCGATCGGCAGGTTGATCTGCAGCGGCCAGTTGGTCTGCACCCGGTCGAAATAGAGCATGTCCAGCCCGTCCGGAATCGCCAGGCCGCAGGTTTCGCCGATGGCCTCGGACAACTGGCGCAGGATCGCCTGGCGCAACGCCTTGTGCCGGCTGCTGCGCAGGATGTTCAGCGCAGCGGCGTGCAGCCGCTCGCCCGGCAGCAGCCCGCCACGCAGGCCGAACTGCAGGAAGCCTTCGCTCTCCAGCGTTTGCACCAGGCGATGTGCGCTGGCTTTCGGAATATCCAGCCTTTCCGCCAGTGCGGTCGGCGTCAGGGGGTCCTTGGCAGCGGCCACTGCTCGATGATTTCCAGCACGCGGGTGATGGAGGAACCTTTTTCGCGGGTACTGCGCATGGTTTCACTCATGACGATGGATGACAGGCCGCTCGCAGGCGGCGGAGCCAGGCAGGGGTAGCGGTGGAAAACGCTGCGCGGTTTTCCACCCTACGCTCTCGTGTCGCGCGAGCTTACTTCATCGTCGGCATGGCGAACTCGGCACCGGCGCGGATACCGGTGGGCCAGCGCCGGGTCACGGTCTTCATCCGGGTGAAGAAGCGCACCCCGTCCGGGCCGTGCATGTTCAGCGGGCCGAAGATCGAACGCTTCCAGCCGCCGAAGCAGTGGAAGGCCATCGGCACCGGGATCGGCACGTTGACGCCGACCATGCCGACCCTGACGTTCTCCTCGTACTGCCGCGCAGTGTCGCCGTCGCGGGTGAAGATCGAGGTGCCGTTGCCGTACTCGTGGTCGTTGACCAGCTGCAGCGCCTCGTCGAACGACGCGACCCGCACCACGGCCAGCACCGGGCCGAAGATTTCCTCCTGGTAGATGCGCATCTGCGGGGTGACGTGATCGAACAGCGTCGGGCCGACGTAGAAGCCGCTCTCGTAGCCCTGGACACTGTAGCCGCGACCGTCGCAGACCAGCGTCGCGCCTTCCTCGACGCCGAGGTCGATGTAACCGAGGACCTTCTGCTGGTGCTCGCGGGTAACCAGCGGGCCCATCTGCGGTTCGGGCTCGACGCCCAGGCCCGGGCCGGTGCGCATCCGGCCGATCTCGTCGCGGAGCATGCCGACCAGCTTGTCGGCCACCTCGTCGCCGACGCACACCGCCACCGAGATCGCCATGCAACGCTCGCCGGCCGAGCCGTAGGCGGCACCCATCAGCGAACTGACCACCTGCTGCGGATCGGCGTCGGGCATGACCACCATATGGTTCTTCGCCCCGCCCAGGGCCTGGCAGCGCTTGCCGTGGGCCGAGGCGGTCCGGTAGATGTACTCGGCGATCGGCGTCGAGCCGACGAAGCTCACCGACTGCACGCGCTCGTCGCTGAGCAGCACGTCCACCGCTTCCTTGTCGCCGTTGACGATGTTCAGCACGCCGGCCGGCAGTCCCGCCTCGGCCAGCAGCTCGCCGATCAGCATGGTCGCGCTCGGGTCCTTCTCCGACGGCTTGAGGACAAAGGTGTTGCCGCAGGCGAGCGCCACCGGAACCATCCACAGCGGCACCATCGCCGGGAAGTTGAACGGGGTGATGCCGGCGCAGACGCCCAGCGGCTGCATCAGCGAGTTGGAGTCGATGTCGCGGCCGACGTTGGAGGAGAACTCGCCCTTGAGCAGGTGCGGGATGCCGCAGGCGAACTCGACCACTTCCAGCCCGCGGGTGACTTCGCCCTGGGCGTCGGAAAAGACCTTGCCGTGCTCGCTGGTGATCAGCCGGGCGACGTCGTCGCGGCGGCGTTCGAGCAGTTCCTTGAAGCGGAACATCACCCGCGCACGCACCAGCGGCGGGGTCTTCGACCAGCCGTCGAAGGCGGCCTGGGCGGCGCCGATGGCCTCGCGGGTTTCCTCCGCCGAGGCCAGCGAGACCTGCAGCCGCGCTTCGCCGCTGGCCGGGTTGTAGACGGTGGCGCTGCGCCCGGAACGGCCGGCGACGGCTTCGTTATTGATCAGGTTGCCGAGGGTCTGCATGGTCTCACTCCTGGTTCCAGACGGTTTCGTAGAGGTCGATGATTTCCGCTTCCGTGGGCACGCGTGGGTTGTTGCCCGGCGAACCCGAGGCCAGCGCCTGGCGCGCCATGGTTTCGCGCAGTTCGAAGAAGCGCGCGCGCTCGATGCCGAACTGCGCGGGGCTCGGCACCTTCAGTTCCTGGTTGAGCGCGCGCAGCTCGGCCAGCAACTTGTCGTTGGCGGCCTCGACGCTGTCGCCTTCGGCGGCGATGCCCATGGCGCGGGCGCAATCGGCATAGCGCTCGGGCGCGGCGGGAATCGAGAAGGCGGTGATCGCCGGCAGCAGCATGGCGTTGGACAGCCCGTGCGGCACGTGGAAGAAGGCGCCGATCGGCCGGCTCATGCCGTGCACCAGCGCCACCGAGGCGTTGGAGAAGGCGATCCCGGCGAGGTTCGAGCCAAGCATCATCGCCTCGCGCGCGGCACGATTATTCGGCTCGTGGAAGGCGCTGCGCAGGTTCGGTGCCAGCAGGCGCATGGCTTCGAGTGCCTGGGCGTCGCTGTAGAGGCTGGCCTTGCGGCTGACGTAGGCCTCGATGGCATGGGTCAGCGCGTCGATGCCGGTGTCGGCGGTGACCCGCGACGGCAGCGAGAGGGTCAGCTCGTAGTCGATCAGCGCGGCGACGGGCATGAAGCCGAGGCCGGCGCAGAGCATTTTCTCGTCGCTGGTCTCGTCGGTGATGATGGTGAAGCGGGTCGCCTCCGAGCCGGTGCCGGCGGTGGTGGGGATGGCGACCAGCGGCAGGCCGGCCTCGCTGACGTCACGCGGGAAGCGGTAGTCGCGCATCTCGCCGCCGAACTTGCCGAGGATGCCGATGGCCTTGGCCGAGTCGATCGGGCTGCCACCGCCGAGGGCGACGATGGAGTCGAAGTCGCCCTCGCGGACCATCTCCACCCCGGCGCGGATCGAGGCGGCGGTCGGTTCGGGCAGGGTATCGGCGAAGCACTGGCTGGCGATGCCGGCCTGCTCCAGTTGTTCGCTCAGGCGGGCGACATAGCCCAACTCGACCATCATGCGGTCGGTGACGATCAGCGGGCGGCTGCAACCCAGCGTGCGCAGCACGCTGGCGAGCTGCTGGCTGGCGCCGGCGCCGATTTCCATCAGGCGCGGCAGAACGATGCGATGGCTCATGGGGCACTCTCCAAGCAGCGCTGCCTGGCGCGGCAGCTTTTATTATTTTGAGACTTTTTGTCTCACTATCGTTTCTGGAGAGTAGAAAGTATAGACGGCCGCCGTCAACCGCAAATCGAGACCTTTCGTCTCGATTTATGCGCAGCAACCCGTAGGCGGGGTTGCGGCGCGCAGCGCCGAAGCCCAACGCCATCCTTGTCCGGCGAGGGAGCCGCCTTGGCTCGTGCCTCCTTGTTGGGTTGGGTAAGTTGGGCTTCGCTTCGCTCAACCCAACCTACGAACTGCGCGCCCGCCCAACCTGCGAGCCGTGCAGACCGTTGCACTCAAGCGCCCGAACGCAGCGCCTCCCAGCTCAGCAGCACGTCGAGCATACGGTGGGAGAAGGCCCACTCGTTGTCGTACCAGGCCAGCACCTTGACCAGGTCGCCCTGCACGCGGGTGTGGTTGAGATCGGCCACGCAGGAAATCGGATAGCCGTTGAAGTCGCTGGAGACCAGCGGCAGTTCATTGCACTCCATGACGCCGGTGGGCAGTTGCCGTGCGCCTTCGCGCAGCATCTGGTTGACCGCCTCGACACTGGCCGGTGGGCGCTCGGCGGTGAAGGTCAGGTCCACCAGCGAGACGTTCGGCGTCGGCACGCGCACCGACAGGCCATCCAGGCGCCCGGCCAGTTCCGGCAGCACCAGGCCGATGGCCTTGGCCGCGCCGGTGGTCGAGGGAATCATCGACAGCGCCGCGGCGCGGGCGCGATAGAGGTCCCGGTGGGCCTTGTCCAGCAGGCTCTGGTCATTGGTATAGGAGTGCACGGTGTTGAGCAGCCCCTGGCGGATGCCGACCGCCTGGTGCAGCACCTTGGCCAGCGGCGCCAGGCAGTTGGTGGTGCAGGAGGCATTGGAGACCACCCGCTGGCTGCCGAGCAGCTCGTGGTTGACGCCGTAGACCACGGTCAGGTCCGCCCCGTCCAGCGGGTGCGAGGCGAAGACCCGCCCGGCCCCGGCCTGCAGGTGCTGTTCGACCAGTTCGCGCTTCTTGAACTTGCCCGAGCACTCCAGCACCACGTCCACGCCCAGCTCCCCCCACGGCAGCCTGCTGGCGTCGCGCTCGCAGAGCAGGCGGATCGACTGCCCGCGGATCTGCAGGATGTCATCGTGCACGTCAACCTGGCCCTGGAAACGCCCGAAGGTCGAATCGAAGCGGGTCAGGTGCGCCAGGGTGGCGGTCTCGCTGAGGTCGTTGATGGCCTCGATGTGGATCTGGTTGTCCAGCCCACGTTCGAACAGCGCGCGCAGGACGGTGCGGCCGATACGGCCGTACCCATTGATGGCAATACGCAGCATGACGGTCTCCGGTTGAATTGAACGATCTGTGCCTAGCTTAGGTGCTAGACGGGTTATCGCCACATGCTATCCGTCCAGGACCGCTGAAAGACAGCGGCGCGCCCGTGGTTCTTCGGCCCGGTTCGGGCAATGGCGAACCTGGGCGCTTCGCGTCAGTCGTAACTGCACAGGGGTATCGCCCACGACCCGCCAGGACCGAGAAGGAAGCGCGCATGAGCGAACCAACCCAGCCGCCGTGGTGGAAAGGCGCCACCGTCTACCAGATCTACCCACGCTCGTTCGCCGACGGCAACGGCGACGGCGTCGGCGACCTCGCGGGCGTGCTGCGCCAGCTCGACCATCTGCAGCGGCTGGGCGTCGATGCGCTGTGGCTGTCGCCGGTGTTCCGCTCGCCGATGATCGATGCCGGCTACGACATCAGCGACTACTGCGACATCGACCCGCTGTTCGGCTCGCTGGCCGATATCGACCGGCTGATCGCCGAGGCCCATGCCCGTGGCATCCGTGTGCTGCTGGACTTCGTACCCAACCATACGTCGGACCAGCACCCCTGGTTCCTCGAGTCGCGCAGCGCGCGAGACAACCCCAGGCGCGACTGGTACATCTGGCGCGACCAGCCGAACAACTGGCGCGCGCAGCTCAACGCCGGCAGCGCCTGGACCTGGGACGAGCACACCCAGCAGTACTACCTGCACCTGTTCCTGCCGCAGCAGCCGGACCTGAACTGGCGCAACCCGGAGGTCATCGAGGCGATGCATGGCGTGCTGCGCTTCTGGCTCGAGCGCGGCGTCGACGGTTTTCGCATCGACGTCATCCACTGCACCGGCAAGGATCCGCGCTTCGCCGACGATCCGCGCTGCCTGGCCGGCGAGCCGCTGGCCAACTTCAACGACCAGCCCTACAGCCACGAGGTGCTGCGCGGCATCCGCCGGATCGTCGACAGCTACCCCGGCGACCGCGTGCTGGTGGGCGAGGTGAACATCCGCTCGACCGAACGCATCCTGCAGTACTACGGCGCCGGCGACGAACTGCACATGTCGTTCAACTTCACCCCGCTGGACGCGCCCTGGGACCCGGTGATGTTCCGCACCTGCATCCGCGACGTCGAGCAGTTGCTGGAGCCGGCCGGCGCCTGGCCGACCTGGGTGCTGTCCAACCACGACAACCGCCGCCAGCGCAGCCGCTACCAGGGCTCGCTGCGCAGCGCCCATGCCGCCGCCGTCCTGCTGCTGACCCTGCGCGGCACGCCGTTCCTCTACCAGGGCGAAGAACTGGGCCTGGAGGACGCCGCGATCGCCCCGGACGAGCAGATCGACCCCGGCGGCCGCGACGGCTGTCGGGCACCGCTGCCCTGGCTCGCCGAACCGCCGCAT
>NZ_AZSV01000104.1:0-13386 GCF_000582595.1 Pseudomonas sp. BAY1663 | reverse complement strand
TTCGTCGAGCAGTGCCTGGCTTGCGGCGCGCTCGGCAGGCCGCAGGCCGCGATCGTCCAGCTTCAGGCGCAATTCGGCCTGGGCGCTTGCGACGACCAGGCGAGGCAGCCCGCCAGCAGCCAGGCGCAGGCGCGGTTCACAGGGCGAGGATGGCTTCGGCCAGCTCCAGGTCGCTGGCGTTGCGGGCGTCGGGGAATTCGCTGCGCAGCGAGCCGATGGCGGCTTCCAGGTGGGCGCCGCGGATCGCCCCGGCGCTGGCGACGAAGCTGGCGGCATCTTCGCGGGCCTCGACGACCACCTTCATGTCGCTGATGCGGCTGGTCACGTCGGAGGTGAAGTTGATGCTGCGGTCCAGGGCGCGGACCACGATGTTACTGGTGGCGACCAGGGTCTGGGCCTGGGCGCCGGCTGCCAGCAGGACGCATGCGAGGGGGAGGGTGATCAGGCGTTTGAGCATGGACGGGTTCTCGCTTCTTGGGCGACCGACGGGCGGGGCGCCGGTCAGTGAATCACTGGACGAGGATGGCTTCGGCCAGCTCCAGGTCGCTGGCGGCCAGCTCGGGATGCTGCTGGCGCAGCCAGGATAGTGCGGCCTGCAGGCGCGCTCCAGGGTGCTGGCCGGCGCTGGCGACGAAACCGGCGGCGTCGTCGCGGGCATCCGCGAGCAGCTTGTTGTCGAACGGGGCGCTGGTCAGCTGGCTGCTGACGTAGCTGGTCTGGACGATGCTGGCGGTGGTGGTGTCGAAAGCCTGGGCGGAGCCGGTGGCGAGGCAGGCCGCGGTCAATGCCGCGATTTGAAACGAACGCATGTGAGTCCTGTAGCCGGTAAAAACGCCGCCAAGGCTAGCGAAACGCCTTCATCACGGCCAGTACTCAGTTGCTTCGCCAGTTTTCAATGCCAACGCCGGGTCACAGCGCCAGGATCGCCTCGGCCAGTTGCAGGTCGTTGGCATCGAGCTGCGGCACCTGACGGCGGATATGCAGCAGCGCGGCTTCCAGGTGTGCGCCGCGCAGCTCGCCCTGGCTGGCGACGAAGCGCGCGGCATCGTCACGGGCCTCCAGCACCAGTTTGTCGTCGCGCAGCGACGAGGTCAGGTCGGAGGTGGTGTCGATGCTGTTGGTCAGGCCGCCGGCGATCATGTCGGTGGTGGCGGTGAAGCTGGCAGCTGAAACGGTGCCGCTCAGCAGAAGGCCGGCGGCGCACAACGGAAGCAGGATACGGGACATGGTGATTCTCCAGGGCTGTGGCTTCAGACCGCGCCATGGGCGTTACGTTCCCGATGGCGCGGTCCTCGCCGCGCAGCATAGGCTTCGCCCCGCCTGCAGGAAAGCGCGGCGTGTTTCAGCGCCAGAACGGTTTGTTCAGCTCGGCCTCGCGCTCGCTGCGGCTGATGCCGACATCCGCCAGCAGGCGATCGTCGAGGCTTGCCAGTTGGCGGCGGCTGCGGGCGTTCTGTTGCCACTGGCGCAGCAGCCGCACCAGGCGCTGGACCGGCCGTCCGGGGCGGGTGAGGGAAAGGGGGCGTGGCAGGGCGCGATCCATGATGTCGTCCTTCCGCATTCGGCGGGCATGGCTTATGGGCAGACAGGATCGCGCGCGGGGGACGGGCGCAACAGCCACAGGAATCGGGGATTGTGCCGGTGCAGTTGCCGCGTGCTGCTAACTGTACCGCTTGTGGCTGCGGCAACTGTTGCTGCCAGGTGGTGCCGGGTTCAGTCGGGCGCCTGGCGTGCGAGCGCTCCCGGGGTGAAGCCGAACAACAGGCGGAAGGCGGCGATGAACGCCGAAGTGGAATCGTAGCCGCAGGCGAGCGCGACGTCGGTCACCGGCGCGCCCTGTTCGAGCAGCGGCAGCGCGCTGAGCAGGCGCAGGCGCTGGCGCCAGGCGCGGAAGCTGAGGCCGGTGTCGCGGCGGAAGCGGCGGGTCAGGGTCTTTTCCGAGAGGCCCAGCCGTTCGCTCCAGTGGGCGAGGCCGAACGGCAGCTCCGGTGCTGCGTAGAGGGTTTCGCACAGTCGCCGCAGATGCGGGTCGCTGGGCCAGGGCAGCGAATAGCCGATCTCCGGCGCCGCCTGCAACTGATCCAGCAGCACCGCCGCCAGCCGCCCCTCGGCGCCCTGTTCGTCGTATGCCACCGGCAACTGGCCGAAGGCGCGGATCAGTTCGCGTAGCAGCGGACTGACCTCCAGCACCTGGCAACGCGCCGGCGCCCAGGCCAGCACGCTGTCGTCGAGGTACAGGCTGCGCATCTCCGTCTGCGGCGAGCTGATCACTTCGTGCAGCAGGCCCGGCGGGATGAGGATGGCGCGCTGCGGCGGAGCGAGGAAGCGCCCGCCGTCGGTGTGCACGCGCAATACGCCGCTGGTGGCATAGGACAGCTGCGCCCAGGGGTGGCTGTGGCGCGGCGTGGTGGTGCGTTCGGGCAGCGATTCGCTGCGGGCGAACAGGGGCCGGGGCAGCGCATCCATGACCGGGATGCGCCGATGGGGAAGATTGTGGTGTCCGTTTCTCGACATTGCCGGGTCCAGTGGCGTTAGCCGGTTATGCCTGTCGACAGTAGACTCTGCGCCGACTCGCCGCAACACACTCGCCACAGGAACGCGCACATGGCCAGACCCCGCCTGCTACCCGACAACTTCACCCTCGCGCTGATCGCCGCCGTGGCCGTCGCCACCCTGCTGCCCGCGCACGGGCAGGGCGCGGTGGTGTTCGAGTGGATCACCAACCTGGCCATCGCCCTGCTGTTCTTCATGCACGGCGCCAAGCTGTCCGGTACGGCGATCCTTGCCGGCATGACCCACTGGCGCCTGCACCTGCTGGTGTTCGCCTGCACCTTCGTGCTGTTCCCACTGCTGGGGTTGGCGCTCAGGCCGGTGCTGACGCCCATGGTCGGGGCCGAGCTGTACCTCGGCATCCTCTACCTTTGCGCGTTGCCGGCGACGGTACAGTCGGCCATCGCCTTCACCTCGCTGGCGCGCGGCAACATCCCGGCGGCGATCTGCAGTGCGGCGGCTTCCAGCCTGATCGGCATCTTCCTCACGCCGCTGCTGGTGCTGCTGCTGATGGGCGCACAGGCCGATGGTGGCTCGACGCTGGAGGCGATCGGCAAGATCGTCGTGCAACTGCTGCTGCCGTTCATCGCCGGGCAGATCGCGCGGCGCTGGATCGGCGACTGGGTGGCGCGCAACAGGGGTTGGCTGAAGAACGTCGATCAGAGCTCGATCCTGCTGGTGATCTACACCGCCTTCAGCCATGCGGTGATGGAGGACATCTGGGGCCAGATACCGCTGCCGCAGCTGATCGGGCTGGTGCTGGCCTGCTGCCTGTTGCTGGCGCTGGCGTTGCTCGGCACCTATTTCATCGCGCGCTGGCTGGGTTTTGACCTGGAGGACCGCATCACCATCCTCTTCGCCGGTTCGAAGAAGAGCCTGGCCACCGGCATCCCCATGGCCCAGGTGCTGTTCGCCGGCGGCGCGCTGGGTACGCTGATCCTGCCGTTGCTGCTGTTCCACCAGATCCAGCTGATGGTGTGCGCGGTGCTGGCGCAACGCTATGCGCGTCGGCCGGAGCTGGAGCCGGCCTGAAGTCCGGTTAATGCAGGTTGGATTCGTGATCGGCACGCAAGGATCATTTGCCCGAACGGGGCTGGGAGGGCCATGCGGGGCTGGATAAGCTGCGCGGCATTCCGTTCCCGAGGTGTTCCATGAAGAAGATTCTGCTACTCAACGGCGGCAAGGCATTCGCCCATTCGGCCGGCCGCTACAACGCCACCCTGCACGCGGCGGCCAGCGAGACCCTGGAGGCCGCCGGCTTCGAGGTGAGGACCACCGAGATCGACGCCGGCTACGACGTGGCCGAGGAGGTTGCCAAGATCCTCTGGGCCGACGCGTTGATCTACCAGATGCCCGGCTGGTGGATGGGCGCGCCCTGGACGGTGAAGAAGTACCTCGACGAGGTGTTCACCGCCGGCCACGGCAGCCTCTACGCCAACGACGGCCGCACGCGCTCCGACGCCTCGCAGAAGTACGGCAGCGGTGGTCTGCTGCACGGCAAGCACTACATGATCTCGGCGACCTGGAACGCGCCGCAGCAGGCCTTCGACGACCCGAGCGACTTCTTCGCCGGCAAGGGCGTGGACGCCGTCTACCTGCCGTTCCACAAGGCCAACGAGTTCCTCGGTATGCGCGGGCTGCCGACTTTCCTCTGCGTGGATGTGATGAAGCGCCCGGCCATCGAGGCGGACGTGGCGCGCTACCGCCGGCACCTGGGCGAGGTATTCGGTTTCCAGGCCTGAGCTGCCGCTGGGGGCCGCTGCCCGATGAGGTGCCCGAGCCAGTTTGCTCAGCCCGGTTCGCGGGCGTTGCGGGCGAACTCGATGAATGCCTTGAGCGTCGCCGGCACATGCCGGCGACTCGGGTAGTAGAGATGCAGGCCGGGGTAGTAGGGGCACCAGTCTTCCAGTACCTGGACCAGGCGACCGTCGGCGAGCTGGCCCTTGACCAGCTCCTCGAACACATAGGCGAGGCCGACGCCCTGCTGTGCCGGCCCAGGCATCAGGCCGACGTCGTCCAGCGTCAGCGGGCCGTCCACGTCGATCTCCAGTTCGATACCGCCGCGTGCGAACTCCCAGCGGTAGAACGCCCCGCTGGGGAAGCGGTGGCGGATGCAGGGCAGCCCCTGCAGGTCCTGGGGCTTCTGCGGCACGGGGTAGCGCTGGAAGAACTCCGCTGAACCCACCACCACGGAGCGCATGTAGGGGCCGATGGCCAGGGAAACCATGTCCGCTTCCAGCCGCTCGCCGAAGCGCACGCCGGCGTCGAAGCCGGCCGAAACCACGTCCACCAGCGCATCGTCGGTGACGATATCCAGGCGCACGTCCGGGTAGGCCGCCAGGAAGCGGCTGGCGAGCGGCAGCAACACCAGCTGCGCGGCGGGCCGCCCGGCGGTGATGCGCAGTTTGCCCGAGGGTTTGTCACGAAAGCTGTTGAGGTCCTCGAGGGCGTCGTCGATATCGCGAAAGGCCGGCTTGACCCGGCTATAAAGGCGCGCGCCCGCCTCGGTGAGGGCCACGCTGCGCGTGGTGCGGTTGAACAGACGAATCCCGAGGCGGGTTTCCAGGGCGCGCAGGGCATGGCTCAGCGCCGATGGCGTGAGGCCCAGCTCGACCGCCGCGCGGCTGAAGCTCAGGTGATTGGCGATGCACAGGAAGATGGCCAGGTCGGCGGCGGCAACGGTTTTCATATATGTGAATTAAACTCAAAAACCCATGTGATTTTCTTGGGATTATCACATCAGTAGCCGAGGCCTAGAGTGACGTCAACTCATCGACAAGGCCCTGCATGGTGCAGGGTCACTGAAACGGAGGAGTTGATATGCGTACTTGGTTCATTACGGGTGCATCCCGTGGTCTCGGCGCCTGATCGCACAGGGTGCCCTGCTTGCCGGCGATGCGGTCATCGCCACCGCGCGCAAGCCCGAGGATGTCGAGGCACGCCTCGGCAGCCATCCCAACCTCCTGGCCCTGCGCCTGGACGTCACGCAGGAAGCCGAGGCCCATCAGGCCGTGGCGGCGGGCATCAGGCAGTTCGGCCGCATCGACGTGCTGATCAACAATGCCGGCTTCGGCGTGCTCGGCGCGGTGGAGGAAACCAGCGCCAGCGAAACCGAGCGGCTGTTCGCCACCAACGTGTTCGGGGTGCTCAACGTGACCCGTGCGGTGCTGCCGCACATGCGTCGCCAGCGCTCCGGCCACATCATCAACATCTCCTCCATCGGCGGCTACCAGGCTACATGGGCTGGGGGGTGTACGGCTCCACCAAGTTCGCCGTGGAAGGCATCACCGAGGCGCTGTATCAGGAACTGGCGCCGCTGGGGATCCATGCCACGGTGGTGGAACCCGGATTCTTCCGCACCGACTTCCTCGACGAGCAATCGTTGCTGAAGACCGCCCTGGAACTGCCGGACTACGACGATACCGTCGGGGCTGTGCGCCGGTTCGCCAAGGACTACAACCATGCGCAACCGGGGGACCCGAACACGTTCGCCGAAGCGATGCTGGCACTGGTCGACGCGCCGAAGCCGCCGCAGCGCCTGGCGCTGGGCAGTGACACCGTGGCGCGCATCGAGCAGAAGCACAGCTTCGTCAGTGCCGAACTGGCCGAGTGGCGGGCGCTGTCCCTGTCCACCGACTTCGACGCCTGAAGCACCCTGCCCCGCGCCAGGCCAAAGCCGCCACGCAGGCACGGGCGGCGCAGCGAAAAAACCCCTTCACGGCGCGGCCGGGAGGGGGCTCTCGCTTCACTGCGGGTAAGGGATCACTCCACCGCCTTGACCATGTCCTCGACCACCTTCTTGGCGTCGCCGAAGACCATCATGGTCTTGTCCATGTAGAACAGCTCGTTGTCGAGGCCCGCGTAGCCGCTGGCCATGGAGCGCTTGTTGACGATCACCGTCTTGGCCTTGTACGCCTCGAGGATCGGCATGCCGGCGATCGGCGACTTCGGGTCGGTCTTCGCCGCCGGGTTGACCACGTCGTTGGCGCCCAGCACCAGCACCACGTCGGCCTGGCCGAACTCGGCATTGATGTCCTCCATCTCGAAGACCTGCTCGTAGGGCACCTCGGCCTCGGCCAGCAGCACATTCATATGCCCCGGCATGCGCCCCGCCACCGGGTGGATCGCATACTTCACGGTCACGCCCAGGTGAGTCAGCTTCTCCGCCAGTTCCATCAGCGCGTGCTGCGCGCGGGCCACCGCCAGGCCGTAGCCGGGGACGATGATCACCGTGTCGGCGTTGGTCAGCAGGAAGGCGGCGTCGTCCGAGGAGCCGGACTTCACGTTGCGTTCCTGTTGCGCACCGGCCGGGCCGCCGGCATCGGCGCTGGCACCGAAGCCGCCGAGGATCACGTTGAAGAACGAGCGGTTCATCGCCTTGCACATGATGTACGAGAGGATCGCGCCGGAGGAGCCGACCAGCGAGCCGGCGATGATCAGCATCGAGTTGTTCAACGAGAAGCCGATACCGGCCGCCGCCCAGCCCGAGTAGCTGTTGAGCATCGACACCACCACCGGCATGTCGGCACCGCCGATGGGGATGATGATCAGCACGCCGATGACGAAGGCCAGCGCCACCAGCAGGGCGAACGCCGGGATATTGCCGCTGAAGGTGTAGACCAGGCCGAGACCGACGATCGCCAGGCCGACGGCCAGGTTGAGCAGGTGCTGGCCCTGGAACACCACCGGCGCGCCCTGGAACAGGCGGAACTTGTATTTGCCGGACAGCTTGCCGAAGGCGATCACCGAACCGGAGAAGGTGATGGCACCGATGGCCGCGCCGAGGAACAGCTCCAGGCGGTTGCCGGTGGGAATCGCGTAGCCCATGTGCTCGACAATGCCCAGCGACTGCGGCTCGACCACCGCGGCGATGGCGATGAACACCGCGGCCAGGCCGATCATGCTGTGCATGAAGGCGACCAGCTCGGGCATCTTGGTCATCTCCACGCGCTTGGCCATGACGGTGCCGACGCTGCCGCCGAGCAGCAGGCCGACGATCACGTAGCCGATGCCGGCGCTGGCCAGTTCGCTGCCGAGCTTGAAGATCAGGCCGACCGTGGTCAGCACGGCGATGGCCATGCCGAGCATGCCGAAGACGTTGCCGCGCCGCGAGCTGGTCGGGTGCGACAGGCCCTTGAGCGCCTGGATGAAGCACACCGAGGCGACGAGGTAGAGCAGGGTGATCAGGTTCATGCTCATGGCTTACTTGGCCTCCGCCTTGGCCGCGCTGCGGTCCTTCTTCTTGAACATTTCCAGCATCCGCCGGGTGACCAGGAAGCCACCGAACACGTTGACCGCCGCCAGCGCCACGGCCAGGGTGCCCATGGCCTTGCCCAGCGGGGTGACGGTGAGCGCGGCGGCCAGCATGGCGCCGACGATGACGATCGCCGAGATCGCGTTGGTGACCGCCATCAGCGGCGTGTGCAGCGCCGGGGTGACGTTCCAGACCACGTGGTAGCCGACGTAGATCGCCAGCACGAAGATGATCAGGTTGTAGATGCCGTCGGAAATCAGGTCCATGGTCGCGTCTCCCTTAAGCGTTGCTGCGCACGACCTGGCCGTCGCGGCACATCAGGCACGCGCGGACGATGTCGTCTTCGAGGTTGAGCTGGAACTGGCCGTCCTTGTCGATGACCAGCTTGAGGAAATCCAGCAGGTTGCGGGCGTAGAGCGCCGAGGCATCGGCCGGCACCCAGGTCGCCAGGTTGCTGTAGCCGACCAGGGTCACGCCGTGCTCGACCACTACCTGGTCGACCACCGACAGCGGGCAGTTGCCGCCATGCGAGGCGGCCATGTCGATCACCACCGAGCCCGGTTTCATCTGTCGCACCGTCTCCTCCTGCAGCAGCACCGGCGCCTTGCGGCCCGGGATCAGCGCGGTGGTGATGACGATGTCGGCCTGCAGCGCGCGCTGGTGCACCGCCTGCGCCTGGCGCGCCATCCACGAGGCTGGCATCGGCCGCGCGTAACCGCCGACGCCCTCGGCGCACTCGCGTTCCTCGTCGGTCTCGTAGGGCACGTCGATGAACTTCGCGCCGAGCGACTCGATCTGTTCCTTCACCGCCGGGCGCACGTCCGAGGCTTCGATCACCGCGCCCAGGCGCTTGGCCGTGGCGATGGCCTGCAGGCCGGCGACACCGGCACCGAGGATCAGCACGCGGGCGGCCTTCACCGTACCGGCGGCGGTCATCAGCATCGGCATGAAGCGCGGATAGTGATGGGCGGCGAGCAGCACCGCCTTGTAGCCGGCGATGTTGGCCTGCGAGGAGAGCACGTCCAGGCTCTGCGCACGGGAGGTGCGCGGCGCCGCCTCGAGGGCGAAGGCGGTGATGCCGCGTGCGGCCATGCGTGCGATGCCGGCATCGTCGAACGGCTCGAGCATGCCGAGCAGCACCGCGCCGGGCTGCATCTGCGCCAGCTCGGCCTCGTTCGGCGCGTTGACCTTGAGCACCACCTCGGCGGCCAGCGCTGCGGCGGCGTCGCCGATGGCCGCGCCGACGGCTTCATAGGCGCTGTCCGGCACGCTGGACAGCAAGCCGGCGCCGCTTTGCAGCGTCACCCGATGCCCTTGGCCGATCAGTTTCTTGACGGTTTCCGGGGTCGCGGCAACCCGCGTTTCCCTGGCCTGGGTTTCGAGAGGAACACCGATGTGCATTGTTGTTGTTCTCCTGCATGATCTTGACCAGAGCACGCTGATCCGCGGCTCTGACGAGCGTTTTTCACCCGCGCGCTACTCTGGCGGGCGGGGTTCGAAACGGCGAAGCGACCTTCTTGTAGTGCCGAAAGAAACCGACTACAGCGCGGCATTCTGCAAGCCCGGAAAAAATCAAACAACTGTTTCAATCAAACGATTGTATTTGGTTCGATGGTCGGCGCATGACCACCTGGTTCGCGCATGGCTCTGCAGCCGGCGCATACCTTGGGCTCGCGCCGAGCGAATGGCTTTCGGCAAGTCGTTCATCCGCATGGATCATGAATGACCTGCCATCGATGCGGTATTCGTCAGCGGTGCCGGCCATGTTCGACCTTGGTGCCGGGTGGCCGTGCGCTTGCGCAGAAAAAGCGCAACCGTTGAAATGTCATTCAATCCTTGTAGTCCAACTGGGTTGGATATGCCTGTCCGGAGTGTTTCGAGCGTGGTGGCGTCGGGTCGCTGCGCATCGCCCGCTGGAGCTGCACCATGCCCGAGCTTGACGTGAACGAGATGACCGCGCTGCTGGAGCCGCCGGCCCAGCGTCGCCTGCCGTTCGCCTTCGCCCGCCGCCACGGCGTGATCCTGCTGGAGCGCGGCGGCGAGTTGCGTCTGGCCCTGCGCGAGGGCGCGGCACTGACCGCACTGCAGGAAGCCCAGCGCCTCGCCGGCACGTCGCTGCCGTTGCAGTGGCTGCCCCCGGACGAGTTCGACCAGGCGCTCGGCGCGGCCTACCAGCACGACTCGTCGGCGGCGATGCTGATGGTCGAGGGGCTGGGCAACGAGCTGGACCTGGCCAGCCTCGCCGAGCAGATCCAGGAGACCGAGGATCTGCTGGAGCAGGAGGACGACGCGCCGATCATCCGCCTGATCAACGCCATCCTCGGCGAAGCGATCGCCGAGAACGCCTCGGACATCCATATCGAGACCTTCGAGAAGCGCCTGGTGATCCGCTTCCGCGTCGACGGCATCCTCCGCGAGGTGGTGCAGCCCAAGCGCGAGCTGGCGGCGCTCTTGGTGTCGCGGATCAAGGTCATGGCGCGGCTGGACATCGCCGAGAAGCGCGTCCCGCAGGATGGCCGCATCTCGCTGCGGGTCGGCGGGCGCGAGGTGGACATCCGCGTCTCCACCCTGCCTTCGGCCAACGGCGAGCGCGTGGTGCTGCGCCTGCTCGACAAGCAGGCCGGGCGCCTGACCCTGCGCCACCTGGGCATGAGCGAGCACGACCGGCGGCAGCTGGAGCAGGCGGTGAAGAAGCCCCACGGCATCATCCTGGTCACCGGCCCCACCGGCTCGGGCAAGACCACCACGCTCTATGCCGCGCTGACCACCCTCAACGACCGCACGCGCAACATACTCACCGTCGAGGACCCCATCGAGTATCACCTCGAAGGCATCGGCCAGACCCAGGTCAACACCAAGGTCGACATGACCTTCGCCCGCGGCCTGCGCGCCATCCTGCGCCAGGACCCGGACGTGGTGATGGTCGGCGAGATCCGCGATCAGGAGACCGCCGACATGGCGGTGCAGGCCTCGCTGACCGGCCACCTGGTGCTCTCTACCCTGCACACCAACAGCGCCATCGGCGCGGTCACGCGACTGGTGGACATGGGCGTCGAGCCGTTCCTGATCTCCTCGTCGCTGCTCGGCGTGCTGGCCCAGCGCCTGGTGCGGGTGCTGTGCCACGACTGCAAGCGGGCCTACGTCGCCGACGCCGCCGAATGCGCGTTGTTCGGCGTCAGCCCGGCCGAGGCGCCGACGCTGTACCACGCCGAAGGCTGCGAGCAGTGTCGCGGCCTCGGCTATCGCGGGCGCACCGGCATCTACGAACTGGTGATCTTCGACGACGCCCTGCGCAGCATGGTCCACACCCGCGCCGGCGAGCAGGACATGCTGCGCCACGCCCGCCAGCTCGGCCCGAGCATCCGCGACGACGGCCTGCGCAAGGTCCGCGAGGGCGTGACCACCATCGAGGAAGTGCTGCGGGTGACCCGTGAGGAATGAACTGCGCGGCGGCGGGGCCTGGCACGATACGCTCGCGCCTGTCTCTGCTTGGCACTGTTGGGCTTCGCCGCAAGCGGCTCAACCCAACCTACCGGCGTCCCTTGTGGCGGATTCGCGCTGATGGCCGCCTTCGAATACATCGCCCTCGATCCGCGCGGGCGCCAGCAGAAGGGCCTGATCGAGGCCGACAGCCCGCGCCAGGCGCGCCAGCTGCTGCGCGACCGGCAATGGGCGCCGCTGGAGGTGAAGCAGGCCAAGTCCAAGGAGGATGCCGGCCACGGCGGTTTCGGCTTCGGCCGTGGCCTCTCGGCGCGCGACCTGGCGCTGGTCACCCGGCAGCTGGCGACCCTGGTGCAGGCCGCGCTGCCCATCGAGGAAGCCCTGCGCGCCGCGGCGGCCCAATCCACCTCGGCGAAGATCAAGTCGATGCTGCTGGCGGTGCGCGCACGGGTGATGGAGGGCCACAGCCTGGCGGCGGCGCTGCGCGAGTATCCGTCGGCGTTTCCCGAGCTGTACCGCGCTACCGTGGCGGCCGGCGAGCACGCCGGCCATCTCGGGCTGGTGCTCGACCAGCTCGCCGACTACACCGACCAGCGCCAGCAGTCGCGGCAGAAGATCCAGCTGGCGCTGCTCTATCCGGTGATCCTGCTGGTCGCCTCGCTGGCCATCGTCGTGCTGCTGCTCGGCTACGTGGTGCCCGACGTGGTCAAGGTATTCGTCAACACCGGCCAGGAGCTGCCGGTGCTGACCCGCGGGCTGATCGCCACCAGCGACCTGGTCAAGGACTGGGGCTGGCTGATCCTGCTCGGCGGCATCGGTGCCGCACTGGCGATGCGCGCAGCGCTGCGCGACGAGACGCTGCGCCTGCGCTGGCATGCTTCATCCTGCGCCTGCCGCTGATCGGCCGGCTGAGCCGGGCGACCAACACCGCGCGCTTCGCCTCGACCCTGGCGATCCTCACCAAGAGCGGCGTGCCGCTGGTGGAGGCACTGTCCATCGCCGCCGCGGTGATCGCCAACCGACGCATCCGCGAGCGAGTGGTCGAGGCCGCGCAGAAGGTGCGCGAGGGCAGCAGCCTGACCCGTGCGCTGGAGGCCACCGGCGAATTCCCGCCGATGATGCTGCACATGATCGCCAGCGGGGAGAAATCCGGTGAACTGGATCAGATGCTGGCGCGTACTGCGCGCAACCAGGAGAACGACCTCGCCGCCCAGGTGTCTCTGCTGGTCGGCCTGTTCGAACCGTTCATGCTGGTGTTCATGGGTGCGGTGGTGCTGGTTATCGTGCTGGCGATCCTGATGCCGATCCTCTCTCTCAATCAACTGGTGGGTTAACGACCATGACAACAAGACTGCAACGCCGCACCCAGGGCGGCTTCACCCTTATCGAGATCATGGTGGTGGTGGTCATCCTCGGCATCCTCGCCGCGCTGGTGGTGCCGCAGGTGATGAGCCGCCCGGAGCAGGCCAAGGTCACCGTGGCCAAGGGCGACATCAAGGCCATCGCCGCCGCGCTGGACATGTACAAGCTGGACAATTTCGCCTATCCGAGCACCCAGCAGGGGCTGGATGCGCTGGTCAAGAAGCCCTCCGGCAACCCGCAACCGAAGAACTGGAACCGCGACGGCTACCTCAAGCGCCTGCCCCAGGACCCCTGGGGCAACGACTACCAGTACCTGTCGCCAGGCACCCAGGGTCAGTTCGACCTGTATTCCTTCGGCGCTGACGGCAAGCCCGGCGGCAGCGAGCTGAACGCGGACATCGGCAGCTGGGACCTCTGACCGATGCGGCGCCGCGCCCGCGCCTTCACCCTCATCGAGCTGCTGGTGGTCATCGTCCTGCTGGGCATCTTGGTCAGCGTGGCGGTGCTCGGCGTCGGCGGCTCCAGCACTGCGCGCGAACTGCGTGACGAAGCCCGGCGCCTCGCCGCGCTGATCGGTGTGCTCAGCGATGAGGCGGTGCTCGACAGCCGCGAATACGGCCTGCTGGTCGACAGCCAAGGCTATCGCGTGCTGCGCTACGACGAGGCCGCGGCGCGCTGGCGGGAGAGCGAGCGGCGCGAGGCGCGCGAGCTGCCGGAGTGGATGCGCCTGGAGCTGGCACTGGACGGTACGCCACTGGTGCTGCTGGCGCCGCCGAAGC
>NZ_AZSV01000103.1:0-13423 GCF_000582595.1 Pseudomonas sp. BAY1663 | reverse complement strand
CCGAACAACTGGTTTCAGCATCCTGCCGGGCGGAACCGCTTGTTCCGAAACCGTTCGTAGCGCGCTACTGACAGCTGCAACCCCGGCTCGTTTAGAATGAGCGCTTTACTCGGATGCGTCCTTCATGCCGGAGTCGGCTGCTACGCCAGGGCTCGACGAGCTTCCGCTCGAGCAACTGGCCGCTTGTCCCGAATGTGACCTTCTTATGCTCAGGCCCGCGCTTGATCTCGGTGAGGTTGCCGAATGCCCGCGCTGTGGCTATGAGCTGTTCCGCCTGCGCCATCGCATCGTCGGACCGGGGCTGGCGTTGGTGCTTGCCGCGCTGCTGTTCTATGTTCCGGCCAATTTCCTACCCATCATGCAATTGAATCTGCTGGGACGGACCACCGATGACACCGTATGGAGCGGCGTACTGAGCCTTTACCGAAGTGACATGCAGGGCATAGCCGTGGTGGTGTTCCTCTGCAGCATGGCTGTCCCTTTGCTCAAGCTGTTGTGCCAGCTGGCGGTATTGCTTTGCATCGCAGTCGATCGGGCAAAGCCGGTCGGGATACTTCTCTATCGGAGCTATCACCATCTGCGGGAATGGGGGATGCTCGAGGTGTACCTGCTCGGCATCCTGGTGTCGATCGTCAAGCTCAAGGATATGGCCGAATTGAGCCTTGGCGTTGGCCTGGCGTGTTTTGCCGGTTTACTGGTGGTCCAGGTATGGTTGGAACTGGTGATGTCGCCGCATCAGGTCTGGGAAGCCTTGTCGGAGCGTACCGATGCGCGCCGCTGATGTCGGGCTGATGGTTTGCCATGAATGCCACCAATTGAATCGCGAACTGCCAAGTGTGCGCCGACAACACTGCACACGTTGCGGCGCGCGCGTACATATGCGTCGGCCCAACAGTATTGTCCGCACCTGGGCTTTGCTGCTCACGGCTGGACTGCTTTACCTGCCGGCCAATCTGCTGCCGATCATGACGGTGCGCATGCTCGGCAGTGGCACACCGGATACCATCATGTCCGGCGTGGTCACGCTGGCCAAGCACGGTATGCTGCCGATCGCCGCGGTGGTGTTCATCGCCAGTATCCTGGTGCCGACCTTCAAGCTGGTAGGCATCGCGATGCTGCTGATTTCGGTACAGCGTCATCATCCGATGTCGCCGCGCCAGCGCCTGCTGATGTTTCGTTTCATCGAGTGGATCGGCCGCTGGTCCATGCTCGACATCTTTGTCATCGCCATTCTGGTGGCCATCGTCAACTTCGGCAGCCTCGCCAGGGTGGAAGCCGGTTTCGGTGCGGTGGCCTTTGCCAGCGTGGTGGTCCTGACGATGCTCGCTGCCATCACCTTCGACCCCCGTCTGATCTGGGATAACACGCAATCCGGGAACAAGCATGACTGACCTGCCGCAAGCGAACACCCGTCCAGCCTCCAACTGGTCGGCCATCTGGATCCTGCCGTTGGTCGCGCTGTTGATCGGTGCCTGGCTGGCCTGGCAGGCCTACAACGAACGGGGCATTCATATCGAGGTGGTATTCGATACTGCCGAAGGAATCGAGATAGGCAAGACGTCAGTGCTGCACAAAGGCATGACGATCGGTGTCGTGCGCGATCTGCGGTTGGAGGAGGACGACCGTCGACAGGTGGTGATCGCCGATATCGAGATGAACAAGGACGTCGAAGGCTACCTGCGCAGCGGCACGCGTTTCTGGCTGGTCAAGCCCAGCGTTACCTTGGCGGGGATCACCGGACTGGAGACGCTGGTGTCGGGCAACTACATCGGCATCAGCCGGCAGCGGGGGAGGAGACGCGGCGCTTCGCGGCGCTGGCCGAGGAGCCGCCGATGTCGGATAGCCGCATCGGGCTGCACCTGACGCTCAAGGCCGATCGCCTCGGCTCGCTGAACCGTGGCAGCCCGGTGTTCTACCGGCAGATCCAGGTCGGCCAGGTGAAAAACTATGTGCTGGCCGAGGACGACAGTACGGTCGAGGTACAGCTGTTCATCCAGCCCGAATACGCCCATCTGGTGCGCAAGCACACGCGCTTTTGGAATGCCAGCGGCGTCACCGTGGACGCCGGATTGACCGGGGTGAAGTTTCGCACCGAATCGCTGGCCAGCATCGTCGCCGGCGGCATTGCGTTCGCCACCCCGGTTCATCGCAAGGACAGCCCGGCCACCGACCCGAGCATCCCCTTTCGCCTCTATGAGGACTTCGATGCGGCCCAGGCGGGGATCAAGACTCTGGTTTCCCTGACGGACTTCGAGGGACTCCAGGCCGGGCGCACGCCGGTGATGTACAAGGGCATGCAGGTTGGTCTGTTGAAGAAGCTGGACATCGATTCGGACCTCAGCGGTGCGCAGGCCGAGCTCTCCATCGATCCCTTGTTCGAGGACTACCTGGTCGAGGATACCGATTTCTGGGTGGTCAAGCCGTCCATCTCGCTGGGTGGCATCACCGGGCTCGAAGCCTTGGTGAAGGGTAATTTCATCGCGGTTCGGCCTGGGGAGAAAGGCGGCGCACCCAAGCGCGAGTTCGCCGCCCGGGCCAAGGCACCGCCGCTGGACGTCCGGGCGCCGGGGCTGCACCTGGTCCTCACCAGCGACAACCTGGGGTCGCTGGATGTCGGTAGCCCGGTGCTGTATCGGCAGGTGCGGGTAGGTTCGGTCCAGAGCTACCAGTTCTCCCGTGACCAGCAGAAAGTCGTGGTGGGGGTGCATATCGAGCAGCCCTACGCCAATCTGGTGAACAGCTCCAGCCGGTTCTGGAATGCCAGCGGCATCTCGCTGAGCGGCGGGCTATCCGGCATCGAAGTGCGCAGCGAATCGCTGCAGAGCCTGCTGGCCGGCGGCATCGCCTTCGAAACCCCCGATCCACAGGCGCCTGCGGCCAAGCGTATCCCGCGCTTCGCCTTGCACAAGGATCGCGACAGCGCGATACAGCGTGGTACGCAGATCGAAATTCGCCTGGAGCGCGGCGATGGTCTGAGTGCGGGTACGGCGATCCGCTACAAGGGGCTGGACGTGGGCGAGGTCGATAGCGTCGCGCTTAGCGAGGATCTGCAACATGTCGTGCTGCATGCACGGATTACCGCGGCGGAGGCACATATCGCGCGTGCCGGCACGCGATTCTGGGTGGTCCGGCCCGAGCTCGGCATCATGCGTACGGCCAATCTGGATACGTTGGTGACCGGCCCCTATCTGGAAGTCGCTCCGGGAAAGGCCGGCGCGGCTGTGCAGACCCGCTTCGTGGGGCAGGAACGTGAACCGCAGAGGGCTGGCGAAGGGCTGACCCTGGTGCTCAGCGCCGCGCGGCTGGGCTCGATCAAGCCTGGCAATGCGGTGACCTATCGCGAGGTAAAAGTAGGAGAGGTGGTGGACTATGCCTCGGGCCAACCGCCGATCGGGTTCTGATCAAGGTATTGATCGAGCCGCAGTATGCACCGCTGGTGCACACCGGCAGCCGCTTCTGGGAGACCAGTGGTTTCGGCGTGGACTTCAGTCTGTTCAAGGGCGCGAGCCTGCGTACCGACTCGTTGGAATCGCTGCTCGAGGGCGGCGTTGCCTTCGCCACGCCGGAGGGCGAGCAGATGGGACGCCGGGCGCTGCCGGGACAGACCTTCGCGCTGTTCAAGGAGCCGCAGGACGAGTGGTTCGGCTGGGCACCGAAGATCGACCTGGGGCGAGCCGCCGGCGACAGATGACGGGCGTTGCTGGAGGGCTCAAGCCCCTGCGCACACATAAAAAGGGCCCCTTCCGGGGCCCTTTTTCGTTGCGGGAGATCAGGCCGGCTCTTCGGTCCGTTGGGCTGAAGCAGTGGTCTGGCTGGCGACCGGTTCGCGGCGGCTGATGTATTTCCAGTCCGCCTCGTCGATGTAGATGCCGGCCGGCCCGCTGCCGCCTTCCAGGTCGATGGCGACATGGGCCGAGACCTGCGGCTTGACCGAGGCGAGGATCGGCACGAAGCCCAGCTGCAGGCTGGTTTCGATCAGCGCCTGCTGGTTGCGCTCGTCGATGTCTGCCGCCTCGTCGAGGTAGTAGGGCAGGCGGATGCGCCCGGCCTGCTCGCGGTCCATCAGGTGCAGTAACAGGTACATGTTGGTCAGCGCCTTGATGGTCATGGTGGTGCCGTTGGACGCCGCACCGTCGATGTCGGTATGGATGATCGGTTGGCCGCCGACCTTGGTGATCTCGAACGCCAGCTCGAACAGGTCCTTCAGGCCCAGCTGGTTGTTGTTCGCCGCCACCAGCCGCGCCAGGTACTCCTTGGCTTCCTCGTTCTTCGCGTCCTGCTCGGCGGACTGGGACAGATCGAACACCGACAGCGTCTCGCCTTCCTCGTATTGCCCGGCGCTGTGGATGATCTGGTCGATGTGCTTGAGCGCATCCTTGTTCGGCGCCAGCACAATGCGGAAGCTTGCCAGGTTGGACACCTGGCGTTTGTTGATCTCGCGGTTGAACAGCGCCAGCTGGTGTTCCAGGCTCTCGTAGTCGCTGCGGATGTTGCGCAGCGTTCGGGCGATGTCGGTGACCGCAGCACGGCGGGCCTTGGCCAGGGTCAGCGCCTCGTCCTGACGGTGGGCGTAGGCGTTGACCAGCAGCTGCAGGCGACGCTCGGGGTCTTCCTCGCTGTCGAACTTGGCCACGCCCTTCAGGCGCACCTGGGCATACAGCGCCTCGATCTGACCGTCGACGCGCTGCAGCGCCTGCCAGCTGTCCTGGTAGTCGTTGAGCAGCGGCAGCAGGTTGTCCAGCGAGTCGTCCACCGGGTCCATGTAGGGCGTGCCGAACGGCAAGTTTGCCGGCAGCAGCTGACGACGCCGCAGGGCGTCTTCCAGCGTGCGCTCCTTGGCTTCCAGATCCGCCAGCTGACGGCCGACCAGCTGCAGCTTGGCGGATAGGTGCTGCACACGCTCGGCGAAGGCATCACTGGTGCGCTTGAGCTCATCCTGGGCGGCCTCGGCCTGGGCCAACTGTTCCAGCTTCGCCGGCTCCTCGGCGGCCAGGGTCTGGCTGCGGCGGAAGTCTTCCAGTGCTTTCTGCGCATCGAGTACGGCCTGATACAGCGCCTCGGCCTGGGCCTTGCTCGCCGCGCGGTCGACGGCCACCGCATGTTGGGTCTTGAGCTGCTTGAGTTCGCGCTCCAGGCGATCCTTCTGGTCGCGCAGGGCGGCACGGTCGGCCAGGGCCTGCAGCGCCGGTGGCTCGATATGCGAGAGGTCGATGGACAGGCCCGGCACCGAGAAGGTGTCGCCCTTGAAACGATCCAGCACCGCTTCCACGGCCTTGATCCAGTCGTCACCCTCGGCGCTGATGCCTTTTTCATCGAGCGGCAGGCTGAACAGCTGGCCATTGAACAGGCGCATCAGGCGATCCACATCGGCCTGGGAGAACTCCTCGCGCAAACGCGAGTAGCTGTTGTTGTCGGTATGGTCGAGCTGTTGCCGGACCGACTTCAGGCGTTTTTCCAGATCACGCAGACGCTCGTCGAGGTCCTCGCTGGAGAACTGGCGGGACTGCGCCAGCGCACCGGCCAGCTCGTCGTGGGCGTCCTTGGCGGCGAGCAGCTGCTGCTCCAGCACATGGGCGTCCTCGACCAGGGCGAAGCGGTTTTTCAGCACCGCCAGCTCGCCCAGCCAGCGCTGGATTTCGCTGATCTCGCGCTCCAGACGCATCAGTTCGCCAGTCGAACCGCGCTGTTCGTTCTGCAGGCCATCCTGCTCGCGGCGATAGTGCTCGGCCTGGATCACCAGCTCTTCCTTGCGCGCATCGGCGTAGTCGTGCCAGGTGCCGAGCAGGTTGTCGAGTAGCGGCGACAGGCGATGCAGCTTGCCGCGCAGCAGCTCGCGCTGGGCGACACCGGCGGCCAGCGCCTCGACCAGCGGGCCGGCGGCGACCAGTGCCTGGTAGTCCTGCTCCATGCGGCGCACGTCGCGGAAGGCTTCTTCGGTGGCGGCGATATAGTCGACGCTGCCCGAGCGCAGGCTGTGCTCGAAGGCATCGAGGAACAGCTGCTTGAGTTTCGCTGCGGTGATCTCGCGCATATGCAGCAGGTTGATAAACAGTGCGCGGAAGGTCTTCAGGCTCTGCTCGCTGGTCGAGCGCAGCGGGATCAGCGTCATGTCCAGCGGGATCGAGGTATGCCCGCCGACCAGCAGCCGGCGCAGCTCATCCGGCTTGGCCTCGTAGGCCTTGATGCCGGCGCGTTCGAGGTTGGCGAACAGCTCGCGCTGGCGCAGGCAGGTGCCGTTCTGCTGGTAATGGTCGAGATCCAGCGAGCCCTGGTAGACGAAGAACTGGTGGCCGAAGCCGCCGCCCGGTCCGCGGCCGGCCACGCCGATCACATGCGGGCCGTGGGGCAGCATGACTTCGACGAGGATGTAGCTGGTGTCCGAGGCGAAGTAGAACTTGCGCGACTGCTCGAGCTGTACTTGCCGAAGCTCATGTCCGACATGCGCGCCAGGATCGGGAACTGCAGCGCGTTGATCGACGCGGACTTGCCGAGGTTGTTGGCGCCGTAGACCGACAGCGGGTTCTCCAGCGGAAAGATGCCGAGACTGTAGCCGGCGGTGTTCAGCAGGGCGAAGCGGCGGATGCCGTAGCGTTCCTGGCTCATGCTTCAAGCTCCTTTTCTTCGGCGATGGCGCGCGCCAAGGCGTCTTCTTCCGATTCTTCGGCCGCTTCCTCGATGAGGATGATGTCGTCTTCGCCCTCGTCCTCGGCGATCAGCTCCGGGGCGGGCAGCGGCAGGTCGCTGCTGTGCAGGCTGGCGGCGAGATCGCGGTCCTGCTGCACCGACAGGCAGACGTCGAGGAAACGGTGCATCGGCGGCAGGAAGCGGTAGACGCCGTTGCTGTCCTCGGCGAAGCCCAGCTGCGTCAGGCGGCGGATGACCTTTTCTTCCAGTTCTTCCTGGGTGGTGACTTCGGCCTGCAGGAAGAGGTCGCGGTACTTGTCCAGCAGCGCCGGCAGTTCATCGCGGCCGAGGCTGCCACCGTCGAGCACGGCCAGCGGGTCGCGGCCCTGGTCGGCCAGGTGCTCGACGAGGATGAAGGTGAACAGCGCCAGGCGCTGGGCGGTCTTGTTCACCTGCGCGCCCATCTGCTCCGGGACGAAGTAGTAGAAGCCGCGCAGATCGCAGACCAGCTCGAAGCCGAGCGCCTTGAACAGTGCACGGTACTGGTCCTGCATGTTCGACAGCTGCGCGTAGGGCTCCGGCTCGCTGCGCGACAGGTGATAGCCCTTGAACAGCTCGCGGAAGATCGGCGCCAGCTGGGTCATTTCCTTGAGGTCGATGTTCATGAATGTGGCTCACAGGCAATCGTAGGGTGGAAAACGGCGTAGCCTTTTCCACCGGGGAGTTCGGCGTTGGCAAAGGTGGACAAGCTGCGCGTTGTCCACCCTACGTCAGGTTTGGCCGCGAAGGTGGGGCTAGCGGTAGGGTGGAAAACGGCGAAGCCTTTCCACCGGACGATCCCGCCGGCCGGTCGAATAGCTCAACCATTCGCATTGGCCACCAGCGCAAAGGAGCTGAGGCTGACGCGGTGTTCGCGGGTCAGGTATTCGCGGCGTTCCAGGCGGTCGCGCTGGAAGCGGCCGTCGCGGGACAGGCGCGAGAACCAGTAGAGCAGCTCGTCGGTGGCGCCCTCGGGTTCCTGCTCCAGCAGCCAGGCCATCAGGTCCGGCAGCGGCAGTGCCTGCTGGCAGCGCTCGACCATCTCCCGTGCGGTGCGCGGTGCACGCGGCTGCTCGCCCTTGCGCTTGCCGCTGGCCCGCGGGAACTGCGCCGGTTTCGGCTCGAAGCGGGCCAGGGCATAGACGTAGGCCTCGACCTGGCTGGCGGTGCCGAGAAAGGTGCTCTGCGGACGGGTGAACAGCGGCAGCGAGGCCTGCGGTACGGCGTCCAGGCCCTTCTTGCGGATCGCCGACAGCGCCAGCGCCGCGCCGCGGGTCACGGCGTTGTGCCGACGCGCTTCCTCGCGCAGCGGCAGCAGCAGCTCGCGGGCCTTGCGCAGGGTCAGCTGGGCGGTGGTCTGCATTTCGAGGATGCGCGCATGGGTGCGTAGCAAGAGGTCGTCGTCCACCAGCTGGCCGAGGCGCTGCTGCTCGCCGAGCAGCTTCATCAGCACCTGCTCGACGCGGTGCACGCCCTGCTCGAAGGCGCCGTCGGCGGAAACCAGCTGGATCATCGGCTCGACGTACTCGTCCCAGGTCGCCAGCACCTCGGCATAGCGCTGGCGCAGCGGGATCTGGCGGTCGCTGGTCTTGGCCCGGTCGGCCACGGCGACCAGCGCCTGCTCGTCGTTGTCCAGCTTCTTCAGCACGTCGCGCACGCGCATGTCGAGCAGGCGCAGCTGGCGGGCCAGGTCGTTGCCGTCGCGAATCTCGAAGGCATCGAGGATATGCCCGGCCAGGCGCTCGAGATTTCGCAGGTAGGCTTCGATCTCCAGGCACAGGCCGAGGCGGTGCTCGCGACGCAGGTAAGCGAGGAAGTCGTGGATCTGCGCGTTCAGCTCGAAGCGGTTGGGACTCTTGGCCACCGGCACCAGGATGTCCAGGCGGATCCACTGGTCGAGCAGGGCGGTGATGTCGGTGGGCGTGCCTTCGGGTAGCTGTGCGGCGAGCTGATGGCGCAACTCCACCAGGCTCAGGGTGCCGGCGTCGAAACGCTCGCACAGCGGCTCGAGCAACGTCCAGTGTTCGGCGAGGGCACGCAGTACGCGCTTGGGTTCGATCATCGTGGCGCCAGTCCAACCAATGAAAAAGCGCCGATTGTACTGCATTGAGGTCCGCATGATGGGCGCGCAGACAATCGGACGCGTCGTTGCGACGCGCCCGCATGAGTCACCTGAACGTCATCGCCGCAGGGTTAGCCTGGCGGCATTCGGCGACCCGTTGGGCAAGTCCGAACGTCACCAAATATGACGAAGTGTCGAAGGGCTATTTCGATCTCCGTCGGTTCCCGGCACAATTCGCACTTTTTTGCAAAAAGCGAGCGGTCGGTTCCGCCGGCGACTCCCTCGGGGCACGAACAGATGATCAAGACGCCGTATTACCTCATCGACAAACAGAAGCTTCTGGGCAATCTCGAGAAGATCGCCTACGTGCGTGAGCAGTCCGGTGCCAAGGCGCTGCTGGCACTCAAGTGCTTCGCCACCTGGTCGGTGTTCGACCTGATGCAGCAATATATGGACGGCACCACCTCGTCCTCGCTGTACGAACTCAAGCTCGGCCGGCAGAAGTTCGCCGGCGAGACCCACGCCTACAGCGTGGCCTGGGCCGACGACGAGATCGAAGAGATGGTCGCCAACTGCGACAAGATCATCTTCAACTCCATCGGCCAGCTCGAGCGCTTCGCCGAGCGTACCGAGGGCACCATCCGCGGCCTGCGCGTCAATCCGCAGGTCAGCAGTTCGGACTACCTGCTGGCCGACCCGGCGCGGCCGTTCAGCCGCCTGGGTGAATGGGACCCGGCCAAGATCGAAAAGGTCATGGGGCAGATCTCCGGCTTCATGTTCCACAACAACTGCGAGAACTCGAGCTTCGAGCTGTTCGACAAGATGCTGAGCACCATCGAGGAGCGCTTCGGCCACCTGCTGGAACAGGTCCAGTGGGTCAGCCTCGGCGGTGGTATCCACTTCACCGGCGAAGGCTATCCGCTCGATGCCTTCTGCGCACGACTGAAGGCGTTCTCGGAAAAATTCGGCGTGCAGGTCTACCTGGAGCCCGGCGAAGCGGCGATCACCCTGAGCGCCTCGCTGGAAGTGACGGTGCTCGACACCCTGTACAACGGCAAGAACCTCGCGGTGGTCGACAGCTCCATCGAAGCGCACATGCTCGACCTGCTGATCTACCGCCTCAACGCCAAGATGGCGCCCTCAGGCGGCGAACACACCTACATGGTGTGCGGCAAGAGCTGCCTGGCCGGCGACATCTTCGGCGAGTACCCATTCGATCGTCCGCTGGCCATCGGCGATCGGCTGTCGTTCATCGACGCGGCAGGCTACACCATGGTCAAGAAAAACTGGTTCAACGGCCTGAAAATGCCGTCCATCGTGGTAAAGCAGCTCGACGGCCGCCTCGACGTGGTGCGCGAGTTCAACTTTGACGACTACCTGTCCAGCCTCTCCTGAGGTCGACAGATTAAGGAGTGATCCCGGAATTGAAGAAAAACGTTCTTATCATTGGTGCAGGAGGTGTTGCCAAGGTGGTGGCCCATAAGTGCGCGCAGCACAACGACGAACTCGGTCGTATTGCTATCGCGTCGCGCAGCATCTCCAAATGCCAGGCCATCATCGACAGCATCCAGGCCAAAGGCGGGCTGAAGCAGCCCGGCGAGATCAAGGCCTATGCGCTGAACGCCATGGACGTGGAAGCGACCAAGGCGCTGATTCGTGAAACCGAATCGCAGATCGTCATAAACGTCGGTTCTGCCTTCCTCAACATGTCCGTGTTGCGCGCCTGCATCGACACCGGCGCCGCGTATCTCGATACCGCGATCCATGAAGAGCCGGGCAAGATCTGCGAAACGCCGCCGTGGTACGGCAACTACGAGTGGAAGCACCTGGCCGAATGCCAGGAAAAGGGCATTACCGCCATCCTCGGTGCCGGCTTCGACCCGGGCGTGGTCAACGCCTACGCCGCCTTGGCCCAGCAGGAATACTTCGACAAGATCGAGTCGATCGACATCCTCGACGTCAACGCCGGTTCCCACGGCAAGTATTTCGCCACCAATTTCGACCCGGAAATCAATTTCCGCGAATTCACCGGGCAGGTTTACAGCTGGCAGAACGGCCAGTGGACGACCAACCGCATGTTCGAGGTCAAGCGCACCGACGACCTGCCGGTCGTGGGCGAACAGAACCTCTACCTGACCGGTCATGACGAGGTGCACTCGCTCTCCAAGCACCTCGACGTGCCGAACATCCGCTTCTGGATGAGCTTCGGCGAGCATTACATCAACGTCTTCACCGTGCTGAAGAACCTCGGCCTGCTCTCCGAGCAGCCGGTGCGCACCGCCGAAGGCCTGGAAGTGGTCCCGCTCAAGGTGGTCAAGGCCGTGCTGCCCGATCCCGCCTCGCTGGCGCCGGGTTATACCGGCAAGACCTGCATCGGCGATCTGGTCAAGGGCAGCAAGGATGGCCAGCCGCGCGAGCTGTTCATCTACAACGTGGCCGACCATGAAGAGGCCTACGCCGAGACGGACAGCCAGGGCATCTCCTACACCGCCGGCGTGCCGCCGGTCGCCGCGGCGCTGCTGATCGCCCGTGGCGAGTGGGATGCCAAGCGCATGGTCAACGTCGAAGAACTGCCGGCCCAGCCGTTCCTCAAGCTGCTCGACGTGATGGGGCTGCCGACGCGGATCAAGGATGAGCACGGCGATCGGGCCTGGGATCAGTAAGCCAGCGCCAAGTTGCACGCAAGAACGAAAGGCCCCGCTGCTCTGGTAGCGGGGCCTTTTACTTTGTCCGCGGCGCGGCGGTGGATGTAATAAGCGACAGCCACCTTACGTGCCAACGTGGGCGCTCGTAGGGTGGAAAACGCCGAAGGCTTTTCCACCGAGGGGGGACGCTGGTGGAAAACGCTTCGCGGTTTTCCACCCTACGCGGCAACAACCTGCGCCAAACGCAGCTGCGCCTTCCCGGCCCGTTCATTTCACGCGACAATCGGCCAATTACAGATGCCCCACGAAGGGCGCCCCGGCAGCCGTGAGGAAATCCCTATGAGCAGCAACGATCGCGTCATCATCTTCGACACCACCCTGCGCGACGGCGAGCAGAGCCCTGGCGCGTCCATGACCGGCGAGGAAAAGCTGCGCATCGCCCGGGCGCTGGAGCGGCTGAAGGTGGACGTGATCGAAGCGGGCTTCGCCATCGCCAGCCCCGGTGATTTCGCCGCGGTGAAGCTGGTCGCCGACAACATCAAGGACAGCACCGTGTGCAGCCTGGCGCGCGCGGTGGACGCCGACATCGAACGCGCCGCCGAGGCGCTGGCCGGCGCCAACGCCGGGCGCATCCACACCTTTATCGCCACCAGCCCGATCCACATGCAGTACAAGCTGCGCATGCAGCCGGACCAGGTGGTCGAGCAGGCGGTACGCGCGGTGACGAAGGCCCGTAGCCTGTGCGCCGACGTCGAGTTCTCCTGCGAGGACGCCGGGCGTTCGGAGATCGACTTCCTCTGCCGCATCATCGAGGCCGCCATCGACGCCGGCGCGCGCACCATCAACATCCCGGACACCGTCGGCTACGCGATTCCGCACCAGTACGCCGACACCATCCGCCAGTTGCTCGAGCGCATCCCCAATGCCGACAAGGCGGTGTTCTCCGTGCACTGCCATAACGACCTGGGCCTGGCCGTGGCCAACTCCCTGGCGGCGGTGGTAGCCGGTGCGCGGCAGGTGGAATGCACCATCAACGGCCTTGGCGAGCGAGCCGGCAACGCCGCGCTGGAAGAAATCGTCATGGCGATCAAGACCCGCCAGGACCTGCTCGGCGTGCACACCCGCATCGAGAGCGAGCACATCCTCGCCGCCTCGCGCCTGGTCTCGGGCATCACCGGCTTTCCGGTGCAGCCGAACAAGGCCATCGTCGGCGCCAACGCCTTCGCCCACGAGTCGGGCATCCACCAGGACGGCGTGCTCAAGCACCGCGAGACCTACGAGATCATGTCCGCCCAGTCGGTGGGCTGGAACGCCAACAAGATGGTCATGGGCAAGCACTCCGGGCGTGCGGCGTTCCGCTCGCGCCTGGAGGAGCTGGGCATCGTACTCGAAGGCGACGAGCTGAATGCCGCGTTCGCGCGCTTCAAGGAGCTGGCCGACAAGAAGCACGAGATCTTCGACGAAGACCTGCAGGCGCTGGTCTCCGATACCCTGGCCGACGAGGCGCCCGAGCACTTCAAGCTGGCCAGCCTGGAGGTGGCGAGCAAGACCGGCAGCACCCCCGAAGCCAAGCTGGTGCTCAGCGTCGATGGCGCCGAGTGCAGTGCCCAGGCGCAGGGCTCTGGCCCGGTCGATGCCACTTTCAAAGCCATCGAGGCGGTCGCCGAATCGGGGGCAACGCTGCAACTGTATTCGGTCAACGCCATCACCCAGGGCACCGATTCCCAGGGCGAGGTGACCGTGCGACTGGAGAAGGGCGGGCGCATCGTCAACGGCAATGGCGCCGATACCGATATCGTCGTCGCCTCGGCCAAGGCCTATCTCAACGCGCTGAACCTGATGCAGGTCGGCGCCAAGGCTCATCCGCAGGTGGAAGGCGTTTGATCAGTGAAACCCGGCGTCGGGCCTACCTCGACGCCATGCAGGTAGCCAGCTGGCTGCCACGTACCGAACTGCCGTTCGCCGCGCCGTCGCGCGCCGAGCTGCTGCGACCGCTCGTTGCCGAGCCGGAGGCGGAGGCTGCGCGCGCACCTCTGCGCCGGCCGAGGTGGCC
>NZ_AZSV01000102.1:0-13638 GCF_000582595.1 Pseudomonas sp. BAY1663 | reverse complement strand
CGGCGCTGCGCGACGACGCCGAAAGCGCGCGGTTGTTCCTCGTCGCCGGCGAACTGCCCGCCGAGGGTCACCGGCTGCGCCAGCCGGAGCTGGCCGCGACCCTGGAGCGCCTCGCGACCCACGGCCACGATGGCTTCTATCGCGGCGAAGTCGCGGAAAAACTGGTCGAAGGCGTGCGTGCCGCCGGCGGCATCTGGTCGCTCGCAGACCTGGCCGACTACCGCACCGTCGAGCGCGAACCGCTGCGTTTCGCCCTCGCCGATGGCCGCGCCCTGATCGGCGCACCACCGCCCTCGGCCGGCGGGCTGATCCTCGCGCAGAGCCTGGGCATGCTCGAGCGGCTGTCCTGGCGCGAGGCCGAGCCGCTGCAGCGCAGCCACCTGGTGGTCGAGGCCCTGCGCCGCGCCTACCGCGACCGCACGCTGCTGGGCGACCCGGATTTCGTCGCCGCGCCGCTGGCCCGGCTGCTGTCCGATGACTACCTCGGCCGGCTCGTCGCCGGCATCGACCGCGAACACGCCACCCCGAGCAGCGCGCTGCCGCCGGCGCCGCGCTGGCGCGAGGGCGAGCACACCACCCACTTCGCGGTGATCGACGTCGAAGGCAATGCGGTGGCCGCGACCCTGTCGCTGAACATGATGTTCGGCGCCGCCTTCACCGTGCCCGGCACCGGGGTGCTGCTCAACGACGAGATGGACGACTTCGCCGCCGATATCGACGGCAGCAATGCCTATGGCCTGAAAGGCAGCAGTGCCAATGCGATCGCCGGCGGCAAACGCCCGCTGTCGAGCATGAGCCCGACCTTCATCGAAAGCGCCGAGGAATTCGCCGCCTTCGGCACGCCCGGCGGCAGCCGCATCCCGAGCATGGTGCTGCTCTCGATCCTGTCCTACCTGGATGGCGAACCGGTGCAGGCCTGGCCGGCCACGCCGCGCTACCACCACCAGTACCTGCCGGACGTGCTGCAATACGAGGCCGATGCCTTCACGCCGGCGCAACTCGAAGCGCTACGCGCACGCGGCCACCAGCCCCAGTTGATCGAACGCGACTACGGCAACCAGCAGGTGCTCTACTGGCACAAGCCGAGCGGCACGGTGCAGGCCGCCAGCGACCCGCGCGGGATCGGCCAGGCGCTGCGGGTTCCGGCCCTCACACCTGCAGAATGACCGGCCCCTCGTCCTCGCCCAGCTGTCGCAACTGCCGGGTCAGCTCGTAGCCCTCGCCCAGCAGCAGCGCGTTGCGCAGGCTCTGGATGATGCGGCTGGCGTAGCCCAGGTCGTTCATCAGCGAGCTGGTCTGCAGGCCGTCCAGCTTCTGGTTGCGCACCGACTCGAACAGGCGCTGGCGAAATTCGCCGTCGAACCGCGCAGCGCGCTCGTCCAGCCAGTTCAGGCGCTCGCGCCAGAGTTCGTCGGGCAGCTCGGAATGGTTCAGCGTGCGGATTTCCCGCAGCGCCTCGAGCAGGTGGCGGCGCAGTTCGACATAGGCCTGGCGGGCGGCCGACTCGTCCTGGCGCAGGTAGTGGCCGAGGTTCTTCTGCAGGTGCTTGGCATCCTTGACCGCATCCACCAGTTGCAGGGCGGCGACCTGGCAACTCAGCCAGAACGCCTGGTGGCTTTCGTCCAGCGGCAGCTCGAGGCGCCCCATGAAGGTCAGCAGGTCGGCATAGACGCCCTTGATATGGCGCTGGTAGAGCTGCTCGGCATCCAGCGCCTGCGCTTCCGGGCGCGCATGGATCAGCGCCTCGTCGATCCGCCCCTGCTGGCGCAGCTGTTCGACCGGCAGGTAGATGGCGTGGCAGATCACCTCCAGGCTCAGCCGGGCGAGATGCTGCAGCTCCTGGGCCACCGCACTGGCGGCGGCATCCGCGGAATCCAGCGCGCGATCGTTGAGATAACGGGCATGGGTCACCCGTTCCGGCAGCGCCGACGCTAGCTCGGTGATCAGTACCGCCGGCTCGGCCCGCTCGGGCAGCAGGCGTAGCAAGAGGTCGGCCAGTTGCGTCTGCCAGGGCCAGAACAGCAGCACACCCATGGCATTGAACAGCGAATGGAACAGCGCCAGCTGGATCAGCCGGTTGTCACCCAGGCCCAGCGGGGCGGCCAGCCACTGCACCAGCCAGGTCAGCGGCACCAGCAGGGCCAGGGCCAGCACGGCGGTGGTGATATTGAACAGCACGTGCGCCAGCGCCAGGCGCTGGCCGCTGCGGTTGCCGCCGAGCGAGCCGACGAAGGCGGTGGTGACGCTCGTCCCGACATTCGCGCCGATGGCGGTCGCCAAGGCCTGGGCCAGATCCAGCTGGCCGCTGGCCAGGGCGGTCAGCGTCAGCATCAGGGTGGCGTGGCTGGACTGCAGCACCACAGTGGCGAACAGCCCGATCGCCACGAACAGCAGCTGCCCGGCCAGGCCGCCGGCATGGTAGGCGGACAGATCCAGCGCGCTGCTGAAGGTGGAGAAGCCGCTCTTGATCTGGTCGATGCCGAGAAAGATGAAGCAATGCCGAGCACGATGCGCCCGGCGGCCTTGCCCTTGTCGCCGGTGAAGCTCGCCAGCACGCCGAATACCAGCAACGGCAAGGCCAGCGGACTGAGACTGACATTCTGCCCGGCCAACGCCAGCAGCCAGATGCCGGTGGTCGAGCCGAGATTGGCGCCGAACAGAATGGCGACGCCACCGGCCAGCTGGATCAGGCCGGTACTGATGAAGCGATGGTGAGCAACGAAACCAGCGTGCTGGACTGCAGCAGCATGGTGCCGCCGACGCCGAACAGCAGGCCCTTGAATGGCGTCGCGGTGCTGCGCGCCAGCAGCTGTTCGAGCTTGCTGCCGGCCAGCTCGCGCAGCCCCTCTTCGAGGCACTGCATGCCGAACAGGAACAGCGCCAGCCCGGCGCAGAGTTCGAGCCAGCCGCCACTGGCCCAGAACGACCAGGACAATGCCAGCACACCGGCTATGGGCAGGAGGAGCTTGACGGAGCGTCTGTTCAAGGCGGGGGGCTTCGCAATACGCAATGGGAGGCGAAGCCTACTGCAACGGCACCGTGACCGGAAGGTTCAGGCCCTGCCGGTCGCGGCGCGGATGATGCCGATCAATTGCGGGTGTCGTAGCCGCTGGCGGTGCAGCCCAGGCAGCGGACGAAGGCCGCCTTGCCCGGCTCGACCACCAGCGCCTCGCCAGCTTCGCTGACGTTGCCGCCCAGCGCAGTGAACGGCAGGCTAACGACGAACACACCGGCGCCGATGACGGTGGCGGCGATCAGCAGCGGGCGGGCGATGATCAGGTCGCCGATCATGGAATAGGCCTTCGGCGCCTCGACGGTATACAGAGGATCGCCACTGGCATTCTGCTGGACCGTTTCCGCCTGGGCCGGCAGCGCCAGCAGGCCAGTGGTCAGAGCCAAGACAACAGCGGTGGAGCGGAACAGGTTCATGGTGTGGTCCTTCAGCTGTGCGAAACGCGGCAATTTTAGTTGTAGCGGCCACTATAGCAGCGGCCAGGGCATCCCGAGCGTGAACACCGTCAATGCCCGGGCAGTTGCCGGCTTCAGCGCTGGCAATGGCCGCAATAGACGCTGGCCCGCTGGCCGAGGCGGATCTCGCGCAGGGTCGCGCCGCAACGCTTGCAGAACTCGCCGCCGCGCCCGTAGACGAACAGCTCCTGCTGGAAATAACCCGGCTTGCCGTCGCCGCCGACGAAATCGCGCAGTGTCGTGCCGCCGCGCTCGATGGCCATGGCGAGAATTCGTTTGATCGCCTCGGCCAGCTTCAGGTAGCGCGCCCGCGAGATGCTGCCGGCGGGCCGGCGCGGGTCGATGCCGGCGGCGAACAGCGCCTCGCTCGCATAGATGTTGCCGACACCCACCACCACGGCGTTGTCCATGATGAACGGCTTGACCGCCATGCTGCGCCCGCGCGACAGCCGGAACAGTCGTTCGCCATCGAAGCTTCGCCGAGCGGTTCCGGGCCGAGGCTGGCGAGCAGCACGTGGTTGAGCGGATCGTCGCTCCACAGCAGCGCGCCGAAGCGGCGTGGATCGGTATAGCGCAGCGCCTGGCCGGATTCGAGCAGCAGGTCGACGTGCTCGTGCTTGGCCGGCGGCAGACCGGCATCAACCAGGCGCAGGCTGCCGGACATCCCCAGATGGACGATCAACGTGCCGGCCTGGAAGCGGATCAGCAGGTACTTGGCGCGCCGCTCAACCGCCTCGATACGCTGACCGGACAGGCGCACGTCCAGATCCTCGGGAATCGGCCAGCGCAGGCGCCGGTCGCGCACGATCACCCGGTCGACGCGCTGGCCGAGGAGATGCGGCGCGATACCGCGGCGGGTAGTTTCGACTTCGGGGAGTTCGGGCATGGCGAATCGGCAGGCTGGAGCGAAAAGGGGGAAATCCTAGCATGAGCTGGAAGCTTGAAGCTGGAAGCCAAACATTGCCCCGGCTTCGAGCTTCGGACTTGGCAGTCCTGCGGACTGCATCGCCCCGAGGTCGGGCCTCCCACAAGGGTTCGGTGGATGCTCGCTGCTTTGTGGGCGCGCCCTCGCGGCGATGCTTTTGAGCTTCTGCTGCTTTATTACCCCAGCTCGCGGATGCTTTCCTTGAGGCAGAGAAAGTCGTATTCCGACAGCCCGACGTATTCCAGCACCAGCTGCGCGATGCTCTCCCATTCGTGGTCCTCGGCCTGGTCGCCCAGCACCCGGTGGCAGGCGCAGATGTGCTCGGCCATCTTGAGGATCGCCAGCAGCGTCTTGATCTGCGCATCACGCCCGGAATCGTCGGAAAACAGCGACAGCGCATTGTGATGGCTGGCGATGGCATCGCACAGGTGCAGCGGCAGGTTCCACGACTTGGCGGTGAAGTAGCCGACCACCGCATGGTTGGTGCTGAGCACGCGATTCTCGACGTCGACGATGCGCTGGCCGGCGCCGGTGCTGGCATAGGCCTCCTCCAGCACCGCAATGTAGCCGGGAAAGCGCTTGAGCATCAGCGGGATGCCGCAATTGTGGAACAGCCCCAGGGTGTAGGCCTCGTCCGGCGCCTGGTAGCCGATGCGCTTGGCCAGCGTCAGGCAGGCCATGGCGACATCCTGCGCGGTGTCCCAGAAGCGGCTGAGCGTGACGATGGTCTCATCGCTCATCTCGCCCTTGATCGACTGCGCGTTGATCAGGTTGATCACCGAATCGCAGCCCAGCAGGTTGACCGCCTGCTGGATCGAGGCGATGCGGTTGGCCAGGCCGAAATAAGGCGAGTTGACGATCTTCAGCAGCGCGCCGGACAGCCCCGGGTCCTGGCTGATCAGCCGGGCAATGGCCTTGAGGTCCGGCACTGGCATGACCTGCTCCATCTGCAGGTCGACCATGATCTGCGGTTGCGGCGGCACGCTGATGCCCTGCAGCACCCGGCGTATCTGTTCGGCGGTGAGTTCAACGGCCATGGGAAGGGCGCTCGGAACGGACGGAGAAGGCAAAGTGCCAGCGGCACGCAAGTGCGAACTTTGGCCGAGATGCAGGTCCGATTTCAAGTGACCCGCATTCCGCGGGCCCGGGAACATAGACGGAGGCACACTCATGGCTCATCCCCTGACAGGCAAGCGCGTGGCGGCACTGGTGACCGACGGCTTCGAGCAGGTCGAACTGACCGGCCCCAGGCAGGCCCTCGAACACGCCGGCGCGCGGGTCGACATCGTGTCCGCCAGGCCGGGCAAGGTCACCGGCTGGAACCACACCACCCCGGCCGACACCTTCGGCGTCGAGCACACCTTCGACGCCATCCGCATGGAGGACTACGACGCGCTGCTGCTGCCCGGCGGCGTGGTCAACGCCGATACCATCCGCACCGACGAAATGGCCCAGGAACTGGTGCGCGATGCGGCGCGCACCGACAAGACCATCGCGGTGATCTGCCACGGCGGCTGGCTGCTGATCTCCGCCGACCTGGTACGCGGCAAGCGCATGACCAGCTGGCCGTCGCTGGCCGACGATCTGAAGAACGCCGGCGCCGACTGGGTCGACGAACAGCTGGTGATCGACGGCCAGCTGATCAGCAGCCGCAAGCCGGACGACATCCCGGCCTTCGGCAAGGCGCTGGTCGCAGCGCTGGGGGGCTGACAAAGCGCCAAGCGCCGAGCTCGCGAAGCTTTTTCTTGCAGCTTGTGGCTTGCAGCTTGCCGCTCTCGTTTAAAATGCCCGCCTTTTTCCGGGAGCCTCGCCGATGACCCTGCCCAGCCTGCGTCTCAAAGCCAACGCCGATCGCCGCCTGCGCGCCGGCCACCTGTGGGTCTACAGCAACGAAGTGGACACCGCGGCGACGCCGCTGGCGGGTTTCGCCGCCGGCGACCAGGCGATCCTCGAAGCCGCCGGCGGCAAGCCGCTGGGCATCGTCGGCGTGTCGCCGAACAACCTGATCTGCGCCCGCCTGCTGTCGCGCGACCTCAAGCACAGCCTGGACAAGTCGCTGCTGGTGCACCGCCTCAAGGTCGCCCTGGGGCTGCGCGAGCGGCTGTTCGAGGTGCCCTGTTACCGCCTGGTCTACGGCGATTCCGACCTGCTGCCGGGGCTGGTGGTCGACCGCTTCTTCGACATCCTCGTGGTCCAGCTCGCCTCGGCGACCATGGAGCGCAACCGCGACGCCGTGCTCGAAGCGCTGCTGCAGGTGCTCAAGCCCGCCGGCGTGCTGTGGAAGAACGATTCCAGCGCGCGCGACGCCGAGGGCCTGGAGCGTTACGTCGACACCGCCTACGGCGTAGTGCCGGAATGGGTGGCGCTGGAGGAGAACGGCGTGAAGTTCGAGGCGCCGGTGCTGCAGGGCCAGAAGACCGGCTGGTTCTACGACCACCGCATGAACCGTGCGCGCCTGGCGCCCTACGTCAAGGGCAAGCGGGTGCTCGACCTGTTCAGCTACATCGGCGGCTGGGGCGTGCAAGCCGCGGCCTTCGGCGCCAGCGAGGTGTTCTGCGTCGACGCCTCCGGGATGGCCCTCGACGGCGCCGAGCGCAACGCCGCGCTCAACGGCGTGGCCGAGAAGCTCACCTGCGTCGAAGGCGACGTGTTCGCCGCGATGAAGGAGCTCAAGGCCGCCGAGGAGCGCTTCGACGTGGTGATCGCCGACCCACCGGCGTTCATCAAGCGCAAGAAGGACCTGAAGAACGGCGAGGCCGCCTACCGCCGCCTCAACGAGACCGCCATGCGCCTGCTCGGCAAGGACGGCATCCTGGTCAGCGCCAGCTGCTCGATGCACCTGCCCGAGGACGACCTGCAGCACATCCTGCTCGGCAGCGCCCGCCACCTGGACCGCAACATCCAGTTGCTCGAACGCGGCGGCCAGGGCCCGGACCATCCGGTGCACCCGGCGATCGCCGAGACGCGCTACATCAAGAGCCTGACCTGCCGCATCCTGCCCAACGCCTGAGCAGCCGCACCTGCCGGGTGCATCCGCCCGGCAGGTGCATTCGCGCCCCGCTCGCCATCGCGACTCGCGCAACGCCTGGTCTGGTCTAGGCTGAACTGCAGGGGACGCTGCTTTTCGATGCGCCCGGCCTTTGCGCTGGCGTGCTTATTGCTTCCCGCCGTTACTCGAACAACGACCACAACAACCGTGAACGGCCTGCTGTGCGCAACGGATACGGGCCCTGCCGTTGCCAAGGCATAGGGAAAGGTTATGGACGATCAAGCCGGGGACCGACCGTTCCTGCAGTTTCGCAATGTGAAGAAGACCTACGACCACAAGACACTGGTGGTCAAGGACTTCAACCTGGACGTGGCCAAGGGCGAGTTCATCACCCTGCTCGGCCCCTCCGGCTCGGGCAAGACCACCTGCCTGATGATGCTCGCCGGCTTCGAGGACGTGACCAGCGGCGAGATCCTGATCAACGGCCGCCCGGTCACCAGCATCGCGCCCTACCGGCGCAACATCGGCATGGTCTTCCAGCAGTACGCGCTGTTTCCGCACATGACCATCCGCGAGAACCTCGCCTACCCGCTGAAAATCCGCAAGCAAGCACGCGAGGAGATCGAGCGGCGCGTCGAGCAATACCTGGCGCTGATCGAACTGCAGCACTTCGGCGGCCGCTACCCGGCGCAGCTGTCCGGCGGCCAGCGCCAGCGCGTGGCCCTGGCCCGCGCGCTGATCTTCGCCCCCGACATCGTGCTGATGGACGAGCCGCTCGGCGCGCTGGACAAGAAGCTACGCGAGCAGATGCAGTTCGAGATCAAGCGCCTGCACGACCAGCTCGGCTTCACGGTGATCTACGTCACCCACGACCAGACCGAGGCGCTGACCATGTCCGACCGCATCGCCGTGTTCGACCAGGGCACGGTGCAACAGTGCGCGCCGCCCAACGTGCTCTACGAGCGCCCGGCCAACCTGTTCGTCGCCGACTTCATCGGCGAGAGCAACAAGCTGCGCGGCGCGATCGAGGCGGTCGACGACGGCAGCGTCCGCGTGCGCCTGGAGGACGGCGGCCTGGTCAGCGCGCTGAAGGTCGACTGCTGCGCGGTGGGCCAGCCGACCACGGTGTCGATCCGTCCGGAGAAACTCACCTTCACCGAGCACCTGGGCGATACCGGCAACCGGATCCGCGCGCGCTTCGTCAGCCGCCATTACGTCGGCGAATACATCCGCTACCACTTCGAGACCGCCAACGGCAGCGAGCTGGTGGTGAAGAACATGAACGACAGTTCGGCGCCGCGACTCGCGCCAGGCGACGAAATTGCCCTGGCCTGGCTACCGCAGGACAGCCAGGCCCTGGATGGGCAGGAAGCCCCCAAACCCCCTGTAACACCGCAACACCCCACTGCAAACAGGCAACGGAGCACACACATGGCTAGATCACTGACTACCAGCGTTTCCGCATTCGCCCTGAGCGCCGCGCTGGCCGCGGCATCCCTGACCGCCAGCGCCCAGGAGTCGCTGACGGTGGTGTCCTGGGGCGGCGCCTACGGCGCGGCGCAACAGAAACACGTCATCGACCCGTTCCAGAAGGACACCGGCGTCCGAGTGCTGTTCGAGGACTACTCCGGCGGCATCGCCGAGATGAAGGCACAGGTGGAGTCCGGCAACGTCCAGTGGGACGTGGTCGACTTCGAGGTGATCGACCTCGAACGCGCCTGTTCCGAAGGCCTGCTGGAAGACGTGCCGCGCGACATCCTGCCGCCGGGCGAGGACGGCACGCCGGCCGCCGAGGACTTCATCCCCGAGGCGCTGGCCAGCGAATGCGCGATCGGCAACATCGTCTGGTCGGTGGTGTTCGCCTACAACGAGCGCACCATCGGCGGCACCAAGGCCGAGACCCTGGCCGACTTCTTCGACACCGCCAGGATTCCCGGCAAGCGCGCCCTGCGCAAGCGCCCGCAGGTAAACATGGAGTGGGCACTGATGGCCGACGGCGTGGCGCCGGAGGAGGTCTACGAGGTGCTCGGCACGCCGGAGGGCCAGCAGCGCGCCTTCGCCAAGCTCGACACGCTGAAGAAGGACATCGTCTGGTTCGAATCCTGGTCGCAGGCGCCGCAGCTGCTCAACGACGGCGGCGCAGTGCTGGTGCAATCGGCCAACGGGCGCTTCTACGACTCGATCCGCCAGGAAGGCAAGCCCTTCGTCATCGTCTGGGACGGCCACGTCTACGACCTCGATGCCTGGGCCGTGCTCAAGGGCACGCCGAAGAAGGAGCTGGCCTTCAAGTTCATCGCCTACGCCACCCAGTCCAAGCCACTGGCCGGCATGCCCGACGTCGCCTACGGCCCGACGCGCAAGTCGTCCATGCCGCTGGCGGACCAGAGCGCCGCGCCGCACCTGCCGACCGCGCACCTGGACAAGGGCATCCAGGCCGGCTCGGAATTCTGGGCCGACCATGGCGAAGCCTCGGCGAGCGCTTCAACGAGTGGCTGCTGAAGTGATCGTCGTGCGCCCCTTCGCGCCCGCGCAGGGGCGCCGCCGCGGAGTATCGTCTTGACCGCCCTGACCCGTGTCGAGGCCGGCCAGGCCGGCGCCAGCCGGCGCAAGAAGCGCCTGCTGGCCTTCGCCTTCGTCGCGCCGCTGCTGCTGTTCATCCTGCTGAGCTTCGTCGCGCCGATCGCCAGCATGCTCTGGCGCAGCGTCTACCACCCCACCGTCGCCGAGCTGATTCCCGCCACCTTGGAGCGGCTCGCCCGGTGGGACGGCACGGACATGCCGGAGCCCGCCACCCTGGCGGTGTTCGTCGAGGAGCTGCACGGGCTGGCGAAGGCACGCCAGTCCGGCAAGCTGGCCGAGGAGCTCAACCGGATGCAGGCCGGCATGTCCAGCGTGGTCAAGGCGAGCGCCCGGCGGGTCGGCCGACTGGAGCCCGAGGAGCTTGCGCAGCAGGGCGTCGAAACCCTGCTCGCGGCCCATCGCAACTGGTCGCAGGCGCAGACCTGGCGCACCCTCCAGCGCGCCGGCGAGGTCTACACCTACCACTACTACCTGACTGCCCTGGATCTGGAACTGCATCCCGAGCGCGGCATCCAGGCCCGCGACACCGAGATCTACCGCCAGCTCTACGCCAAGACGCTGAAGATGGCGCTGACTATCACCGTGCTCTGCGCCCTGCTCGGCTATCCGCTGGCCTACTACCTGGCCAGCCTGCCGAGCAACCGCGCCAACCTGCTGCTGGTGCTGGTGCTGCTGCCGTTCTGGACCTCATTGCTGGTGCGCACCACCGCCTGGATCGCGCTGCTGCAGACCAATGGCGTGATCAACAGCTTCCTGCAGGGCATCGGCCTGATCGCCGCACCGTTCGAGATGCTCTACACCTCGTTCGCCACCGTGCTGGCGATGACCCACATCCTGCTGCCGTTCATGATCCTGCCGCTGTACAGCGTGATGCGCGGCATCGACCCCAGCTACCTGCGCGCCGCCCTCTCGCTCGGTGCCCGGCCGCTGCCGGCCTTCGCCCGCATCTACTTCCCGATGACCCTGCCGGGACTCAGCGCCGGCGCGCTGCTGGTGTTCATCATCTCGGTGGGCTACTACATCACCCCGGCGCTGGTCGGCGGCACCGACGGGCAGATGATCAGCAACATCATCGCCTTCCACATGCAGTCGTCGAACAACTGGGAGCTGGCCGCCGCGCTGGGCTCGCTGCTGCTGGCGCTGATCCTGCTGCTGTACTGGGTGTACGACCGTTTCGTCGGTGCCGGCAGCATCAAACTCGGATGATATCGAGCGGCAAGCTTCAAGCCACAAGCTTAAAGCCAGGGCCGCTCCGCCTTTGCTCTTACTTAAAGCTTGAAGCTTGCGGCTTACAGCTATTTCTCAGGATGACATGCAATGAAAACCCCATCCTATTACGGCTTCTGGCATCACCTGGGCAACCGGCTGCTCAAGCTATTCTCCTGGCTGGTGCTGCTGTTCCTGATCCTGCCGATCCTGGTGATCGTGCCGCTGTCGTTCAACGCCGAGCCGTTCTTCAGCTTCACCGAAGGCATGCTCCGCCTGCAGCCAGAGGCCTGGTCGCTGCGCTGGTACGAGCAGGTGTTCAATGACCCGCGCTGGCTGCTGGCGATCAGGAACAGCTTCGTCATCGGCTTCTTCGCCACCCTGCTGGCGACCGTGCTCGGCACCTGCGCGGCGGTGGGCCTGGCCCGCGAGGACATGCCGCTGCGACGCTTCATCACCGCGCTGCTGCTGTCGCCGATGATCGTCCCGCTGATCATCACCGCGGCCGGGATGTTCTTCTTCTACTCCAGCCTGAACCTCGCCGGCAGCCACCTGGGGGTGATCATCGCCCATGCGGCGCTGGGCACGCCGTTCGTGATCATCACCGTCACCGCGACGCTGGCCGGCTTCGACTATTCGCTGGTGCGCGCCGCGCTGAACCTCGGCGCCTCGCCGCTGCGGGCGTTCCTCGACGTGATCCTGCCGTTGATCCGCCCCGGGGTGATCTCCGGCGCGCTGTTCGCCTTCATCACCTCCTTCGACGAAGTGGTGGTAGTGCTGTTCATGGCCGGTCCGCAGCAGCGCACCATCCCGCGGCAGATGTTCTCGGGCCTGCGCGAGCAGATCAACCCGAGCATCCTGCCATCGCCACCCTCCTGATCCTGGTCTCCATCGCCCTGCTGGTGACCATCGAGCTGCTGCGCCGCCGCGCCGAACGCCTGCGCGGCATAGAGCTGATCGAGTAGGCCCACGCCAGCTCGGGCTGGCGCCAGATCAGTCAGAGTGCGACGGCCGTCACGCTTGACGAGCGAGGCCCTGGCCGCCAGATAGCCATCCCCGCCGCGCTTATGCATAGTCGGCCCTGGCGCAGGCAGCCGGGGGCGGCCGCCATCGCGCCTTCTCGAAAAGGAGAGGCCATGACAAACCTGGAACCACCACCCGGCCTGTCTTCCGTCGACCTGGAATCCCGCCTGATCGAACAGGAGCTGGCACTGCTGTTCGACGAGCCGCCGGCCGGCTCGCGCAAGCCCCAGCAGCGCGACAGGCTGCCACCACGATCGCTGGAAGACCCGCGGGTCATCAAGGCGGTGCGCCTGATCGAGGCCCGGGCGGACCAGCCGCTCAGCCTCGATCGCATCGCCGCCCACGCCAACCTGAGCCCGTCGCGCTTCCAGCGCCGCTTTCTCGAGGTGATGGGCGAAAGCCCCGGCGAATACCTGCGGCGCACCCGCCTGGACCAGGCGGCGATCTTCCTCATCATCAGCCAGCAGTCGGTACTGTCGATCGCCTTGTCGGTGGCCTATGCCAGCCACGAGGCCTTCATCCGCGCCTTCCACCGCCAGTTCGGCCTGGTGCCGACCCAGTACCGCCAGTTCGCCCGCCAGGCTTCCACACCACTGGCGCCGGAAGACGAGCCGCGGGTCGGCCAGGTGCGGGTGGCGTCGTTTCCGTCGCAGCCGGTGCTGGCCATGCGTTTCTATGGCAGCTATGCGCGGGTCGAGGAAAACTGGCAGCGCTTCGCCGAAATTCTCGAGCAAGCCGGTTTCCCCCTGGCCGATCTCCAGGCCATCGGCATCATCCAGGACAACCCGGAAATCACCCCCAACGACCTGGTGCGCTACGACTGTGCCTGATCGATACCGGCCTCGGCCTCGAGCATCCGGCCCTCTCGCGCCTGAGCCTGCCGGCCGCGCGCTTCGCCTGCCTGGAACACCGCGCGCCCTACAGCCACATCTTCCCGGTCTACCGCACCATCGGCTCGGTCTGGGGACCGCGTTCCGGCGAGCGCTTCGGCGCCAGCGGGCCGGGCGCCCTGGAGCGCTACCGGCGACCACCCTGGCTGGACCGCGGCGGCGAGAAATGGCTGGATGTGACCATCAGGCTGGAAGGCTGAAAGACAGGCCCGATAACGGCGCAAGCGCCCTGCCATAGGATGGGTGCAACCCATCGATTGCCCATGGACTGGCGCCTCCGCGTCCGTCCCTCCCGCCAAGCCCGGCATGGAGCCTTCGCAGCCCGCAACAGCCAGGCGAAAGACAGCAAACTCTATCAAGAAAAGCCCCTCTCCCCTCCGCACCCTGTCCGGCTGCAACCGCTATCGGGCAGCGCTAACAAGGGGGGAGGCATGAACCGAGTCTTCAACGTCATCTGGAACCACGCGTTGGGCGCATGGAACGTCGCCAGCGAACATGCCAGCCGGCGCGGCAAGCGTGGCGCCTCGGCCCGGCGCGCGGGCGGCACCTGGCGCTGG
>NZ_AZSV01000101.1:0-13754 GCF_000582595.1 Pseudomonas sp. BAY1663 | reverse complement strand
TCTCCCCTGCCTGCCCCTGGGCCTTACAATGCCGCCTTTGCCGCACCGCCCCGGAGCCCCCCATGTTCACCCTCGCCCATCTGGAAACCCCGCCGCCGGAAGCGCTGAAAGGCCAGCTGCTGCAGATGGTGGTGGACTACCTCGGCGACATCAGCGCCGTCTCGCTCACGCCGCGCAACCTGCTGTACCCGCTGTACCAGTACGTGGTGGGGCTCGAGGTGCATCGCTATCTAGACAGCATGGACGGTGCGCAGCCCGGCAAACCGGAGTTGATCATGGCGCTGGATGCGGAAGATCCGGCGACGCTGCTCGGCTTCGCGCTTTACCTGCCGTATGTGGACGACCCCGAGGCCTGCGCCCTGGTCTACCTGGCCGTGAGCGCGGAGCAGCGCCGGCAGGGCATCGGCCGGGCGATGGTCGAACGGATGCTGTCGCGCTATCCCCACGCGGAGGTGGCGTGCGTGGCGGGCAAGACCGGGTACTTCGAGGCGCAGGGCTTCATGCCGCTGGCAGCGCGCGGCCCGCAGGTGCTGATGAATACACGGAGCCAGGCTTCAGACGGTGCGGTGGCGGTGCAGGATCTGCAGCCCATCTTCCAGTCCAGGGAGGTCCGGCAAATCTACAGCTACCTGGTCAAGCAGCACGGCCAGAGCGCCATGAAGGCAGCCGAGAAACAGCGCGACCTGCTGCTCGACGAGCTGGCCCGACAGGCCGATCAGCTGATCCGGCTGCGCACCTCGGCCAAGCGGTTGCACTGAGCGCGCTAGCTGCGTGCACGCCGATCAGCGCTTCACGCAGGCGAAGATGGCGTTACCGGACGCCGTGTCCCACGGAGCGATCTTCTGGTAGTCGTGCTCGAGCACATGCACCTCGAAATACGGTTCCAGCAGCGCAATCAGTTCAGCGAAGCTCACCGCCACCATCGGATGCTCGTCCTGCCAGACCTGACTGGCTCCGGCCAGCGTCTTCTCGATGCGCAACCGCAGCAATTGCCGCTCGCCCTGACCGCTGTAGTACCAGCCGGAACTGAAGCCGAACAGGCCATCGGCATGGTGGGCGGTGTGAGACACGTACGAGCGGTTGTCGATCCGCTGCTTGTCCACGGCGTTGAAGCAGAACAGCCCCTGGTCGGCCAGCGCGGCGTGCACATGGGCGATACAGGCGGCGAGCCGCTCGAGCCCGGCGCTGTAATGGATCGAGTACAGGAAGCAGGTGATCAGGTCGACCGGTCGATCCAGGCTGAAGCTGCACATGTCCTGCAGCGAGAAGCGCGCCTTCGGGCAACGCAGCGTGGCCCGGTCCAGCATTGGCTGGTTGATGTCCAGCCCGCTGCTGTCGTAGCCGGCATCGATGAAATGGCGCACGTGCGGCCCGGTTCCGCAGGCGAGATCCAGGTGCCGTCTTCCACCATTGCCGAACAACTGCTGCAGCCGCTGGACGGCACTGCTCTGGGCGCCGTAGTCGATATCGGCGCACATGAGGTCGTAGTAACCCGACAGGTCGGTATAGATGGCGGTGCCGGGCATGCTGGTCTCTGCTGAGCGAGGCGCTGGGGGCGCGCATCATAGCCGGGCCGCAGGAAAATCGCGCGGCAATCGCCCTGCACGCACCCGACGCTAGCCGCGCCTGCGCGAAGTGCGCCGCGGTTGCAAGTCGTCCAGAGCGTCCGAATGCTGCCGTGCCCAGTCGTAGATCAGCTCGATCGGCTCGATCATCAGCCTGCCCAGCGGCGACAGCGCGTAGCTCACGGCCGGCGGCACCGACGCGAGCGTGTGACGTTCGATCAGGCCGCTCTGCTCCAGTTCACGCAGGGTCTGCACCAGCATCTTCTTCGAGATGCCTGGCAAGCTGCGATGGAGCACGCCGCTGCGAGCGATACCGTCATGCCGGGCGTGGAGGGTATGCAGGATCATGCTGGTCCACTTGGTCGAGAACAGTTCGAGCACACGCCGCGGTGCGCAATCTTCGCGCCATTGTTCTTCGTCAGAGCCGGGTTGCATGGGGATGGTCACCATTTGGTGCCGACTTGGATCGGCATTTTCGAGTCGATAAGGTGCTGGCCTGTTTTGCTTTTTGGGGTTGAGAACATGACAAATCAAGCACTGGTGGTCGGCTCGAGCGGTATCGTCGGCAGCGCCCTCTCCCGCCTGCTGGCGAGCGAAGGCTGGTCGGTCGCCGGACTGGCGCGGCGACCAGGCGCAGACAGCGACGTAACGCCGATCAGCGCGGATCTGCTGGACCCGGCAGCACTGACGTCGGCGCTGAGCACTGTTGCGCCCACGCACCTGTTCCTCACCACCTGGGCGCGTCAGGCCAGCGAGGCGGAGAACATACGTGTCAACGCGCAGATGGTCCGCAACGTGCTCGATGCCGTTCGCGCTTCCGATACCGTACGACACGTCGCCCTGGTGACTGGCCTGAAGCACTACCTCGGCCCGTTCGAAGCCTACGGAAAAGGCACGCTGCCGCAGACGCCGTTTCGTGAGGAACAAGGGCGGCTGGACGTCGAAAACTTCTACTACGCCCAGGAAGACGAGCTGTTCGCCGCCGCAGCGCGTGATGGCATCACCTGGAGCGTGCACCGGCCGCATACCGTCACCGGCGTGGCGGTTGGCAATGCGATGAACATGGCCACCACCCTGGCGGTATACGCTCCATCTGCCGCTTCACCGGGCGGCCTTTCCGCTTCCCGGGTTCGGCCGTGCAGTGGAACAGCCTGACCGATGTGACCGACGCCGATCAGCTCGCCCGGCATTTGCGCTGGGCGACCACTACACCCGCGGCAGCCAACCAGGCCTTCAACATCGTCAACGGCGACGTATTTCGCTGGAAGTGGATGTGGGGACGCATCGCCGAATGGTTCGGCATCGAAGCGGCTGCCTTCGATGAGCCCGCGCCGCTGGAGCAGCAGATGGCTGACGATGCACCAATCTGGACGGAAATGGCGCAGCGCTTTGGTCTGGCCGAGGCGGACATCAGCAGGCTGATCTCGCCCTGGCATACCGATGCCGACCTGGGGCGGCCGATCGAAGTGGTCACGGATATGTCGAAAAGCCGCAAGCTCGGCTTTCTGGATTACCAGGCCAGCGACGAGGCGTTCTTCCAGGTCTTTGCGAGATTGCGCAAAAGCCGGCTTATCCCATAGTTGGCGGAATGGGCAGCGAGGCGTCCGACACGGCATAACCACCTGCTTGACGGTGGCAAACCGCGCGGACGCGTCGCCCGTTGCAAACCATCGGCGGCGCCCAACGAGCGCCGCCGCATTCTTTACGCCGAGAGCTTCTGGCTGAAATTGTCAGCTGGCTTGCCGATATCGAGTCGGTCCGCGTTCATCACCTTGTCCCAGGCTTTGACGAAGTCGCGGACGAACTTCTCGTTGCCGTCGCTCATGCCGTACACCTCGGCCTGGGCACGCAGCTCCGATTGCGAGCCGAAGATCAGGTCCACACGGGTGGCGGTCCAGTTCGGCTGGCGGCTCTTGCGATCGAGGCCCTGGAAGCGGTTCTTGTGCTCGGTGGCGACCCACTCATTCTTCATGTCCAGCAGGTTGACGAAGAAGTCGTTGGACAGAACGCCCACGCGATGGGTGAAGACGCCCTCCTTGCCGCCGTCCGCATTGGTGCCCAGCACCCGCATGCCGCCGACCAGCACGGTCATTTCCGGCGCGCTGAGGCGCAACAGGTGCGCCTTGTCGACCAGCGCTTCCTCGGGCGCCATGAAATGCGACTCGTGGTAGTAGTTGCGGAAACCGTCCGCGGCCGGGCGCAGGGCTTCGAACGACTGCACGTCGGTCCACTCCTCCAGGGCATCCATCCGCCCGCACGGTGACGTTGACGCCGCCATCCTGTGCAGCCTTCTCGACCGCGGCACAGCCGGCGAGCACGATCAGGTCGGCCATCGACACCTTCTTGCCGCCTGTGGCCGAGGCGTTGAATTCGGCCTGGATCTGGCCCAGCTTTTCCAGCACACGAGCCAGCAGGGCCGGGTTGTTGACGTCCCAATCCTTCTGCGGTGCGAAGCGGATACGCGCGCCGTTGGCGCCGCCGCGCTTGTCCGAGCCGCGGTAGGTGGATGCCGAGGCCCAGGCCACCGACACCAGGTCGGACACGGAGAACCCCATGCCCAGCATCTTCTGCTTGAGCGCAGAGATATCGGCGTCGTCGATCAACGGGTGGTCGCATTCGGGGATCGGGTCCTGCCAGATCAGCGTTTCCTTCGGCACCAGCGGCCCGAGGTAGCGGCCGATGGGGCCCATGTCGCGGTGGGTCAGCTTGAACCAGGCGCGGGCGAAGGCGTCGGCGAATTCGGTCGGATTTTCCAGGAAGTGCCGGGAGATCTTTTCGTAAACCGGGTCGAAGCGCAGCGACAGGTCCGTGGTCAGCATGGTCGGCTTGCGCTTCTTGCTGGGGTCGAAGGGGTCGGGAATGACTTCCGGGGCGTCCTTGGCCTCCCACTGGTAGGCGCCGGCGGGGCTCTTGGTCAGCTCCCACTCGAAGTTGAACAGGTTTTCGAAGAAGTAGTTGGACCATTTCGTCGGAGTCTGGCTCCAGACCACTTCGAGGCCCGAAGTGATGGCGTCGGCGCCGATGCCGCTCTTGTAGCGGCTGCGCCAGCCCAGGCCCTGATCCTCGATGACCGCGCCTTCCGGCTCCGGTCCCATCAGCGAGGGGTCGCCCGCGCCGTGGGTCTTGCCGAAGGTGTGGCCGCCGGCGACCAGCGCCACGGTTTCGTAATCGTCCATGGCCATGCGAGCGAAGGTCTCGCGGATGTCGATGGCCGCCGCCTTGGGGTCCGGCTTGCCGTTCGGGCCTTCCGGGTTCACGTAGATCAGGCCCATCTGCACGGCGCCCAACCCCGGGTGCAGTTGCCGTTCGCCGCTGTAGCGCTCATCGCCCAGCCAGGTGCCCTCGGGCCCCCAGAACAGCTCTTCCGGCTCCCAGGTATCGGCGCGCCCGCCACCGAAGCCGAACGTCTTGAAACCCATGGACTCCAGCGCCACGTTGCCGGTCAGCACGAACAGGTCGGCCCAGGACAACTTGCGCCCGTATTTCTGTTTGATCGGCCACAGCAGGCGACGGGCCTTGTCCAGCGAGGCATTGTCCGGCCAGCTGTTGAGCGGTGCGAAGCGCTGCTGGCCGCCGCCGGCGCCGCCCCGGCCATCGGTGACCCGGTAGGTCCCGGCGCTGTGCCAGGCCATGCGGATGAACAGCCCGCCGTAATGGCCGAAATCCGCCGGCCACCAGTCTTGCGAGTCCGTCATCACGGCATGCAGGTCGGCGATCACCGCATCGAGATCGAGCGAATCGAACGCGGCGGCGTAGTCGAAATCGCCACCGTAGGGATTCGAGCGCGGCGAATGCTGGTTGAGTGAAGTGAGACTCAGCGCTTCGGGCCACCAGTCTCGATTGCTTGAATGTTTGCGGGGCGCGCCGGCGTGCCCGAATGGGCAGCTCCCGGCGTTTTCTCCAGACTCGGCGTTCATGTTCTGCTCCTCTCGTGGTTCGTTCGCGCGGTCAGGTACCGCCTAGAAAACGTAGCACCGGGATAGGAGCCAAGAGCAAAGCCGGACATGGGCCCAGGTTGTTTCGAGAACCCTCGGTTTCCTGGCAAGCGCATGAATTATGCGGTGTAGACGGCTTTCCGCCGTCCGGGAAGGGACAATGGGACGGGCATGAAATTTCCCTATTGGCTCGATAGACGATCATCAACGCCTACCGTGCGGCAAGCGTGGCGCGTGGAAAAGGCTTCGCCGTTTTCCACCCTACGCTCGGCGATGCACCGGCGGGGCCGAGAAAAGGTGATGACGCTGGGTGGGTAGCGGCCTATCCACCGACACGCCTTCCCAACCACGTCGCGTCGTGAATCAGGCAGCATTCCCGGACACCGCCAACCGCCCAATCAACGGCAGTTCCCCGCACAACCACTTCGCGCACAGGCCGGCGCCTCGGGATTCCTCAATACCCGGCTGTTCACCACGCCGGCCGCGCTCATCAATTTGGTCACGGGTGCATCGTCCGGGATCGTCGCGTCCTCGGCCAGCGCGCCGGCTGCCCGCAATTCGCCCCAGGTCTTCGGGCGCAGGGCCATGGCATGGCGAACTTCATAAACCTGACCGTTGGCTTCGCAGCGATAGTCGTAGGTCGGCATGGTCATTCCTCTCGGATTGCTATGGATAACGCTCACGGGGCCGCTAGGCACTGCTGCCCGCGATGCCAGGCGATTGTACGAGCAAAAATACGCCGGCTTATCCCAACCGGCGCCTCCCAACGAGAACCAGTATCGAGAAACTGAAATTCCCCGCACGAATGATGGCGTTTTGACGCTAATATCCGCAACGCCCAAGGACGGCGAAAGAAGCGCTCCGCCAGAGAGTGCCTTGCGAACTGTCCACGGCAGCCAACGCTTATCCGTAGAACATCAAGGAAGTCCCATGAGCCCTTACAAATACCTGGCCGCCGGCCTACTGAGCCTGGCACTGACCGGCTGTGTCTCGTTCACGCCCACAGGCCCGATTGGCCTACCTACAGACGTCATCGAACATTCCGTCCCAGCCGGAGCGATGCTCAAGGATGTCGAGGTCAGCGACGCGCAACTCGATGAAACCCAGCGCCGCAACATCAGCAATGCGCTGACGACGCAGATCGCCAAGCACATCGAGCGCGGCGAGTACTTCGAACGCATGATCAGCTTTCCCGCCAAGCTGGACGAGCAGGATGTCGAGCTGCGCTTCAACTTCACCTCGCTCAAGGGCAAGCGCACACCGCACCCCGGCTACTTTCCGGGCGCACTGCTGACGCTGACCATGTGGATCTGGGTGAACGGCCCGATCTACGTGGACAAATACGATCTCGCCGCCGAGCTGGCGATTACCGATGCCGCCGGCCAGCAACTGGCGCTCTCGCAGAAGACCCTGGTGCTGGACCAGAACACCGGCCTGTGGGACGCCGACTATTTCAACGCAGCCCCGGGCTCCCGGCAGCTCACCCAACTGGTGGAACAACTGCTGAAAGACGGCACTCAGCAACTCGCACACTGACAAGGACGCCAACATGAAAAAGCTGATCGCCCTCTTCACCGTACTCGCCTCCCTGACCCTGCCGGGATGCATGACCTACTCGCACAAGTCGTTGCCGGAAGTCGGACAGTGGCCGCTCGTTGACTCGGCACAGGCGAAACCGACGGCCTACATCAAGGTGCAAACCGAATATTCGGTGAACGGCACGCCAGCGGCGAGCAACCCCAACATCGCCAAGCTGGAAGAACTGATCAAGAAAGAGCTCGTCGATAGCGGGCGCTTCGCCCGGGTAAGCACCGAGCAGGAAGCGTCGGATCTCTACGTCACCGTGACGCTGCGCAATCAGGAAACCGGCAATCTCGGGCTAGCGGTGATCACCGGCGCGACGTTCTTCCTGGTCCCCGGCACCTTCGACAACACGCTGATCATGGACATGATGTTCCGCGACGGCGAAGGCAGGAAGCTGGGCCGGGTAGAGAAACAGGAAACGCTGACGACCTGGATGCACCTGTTCCTGGTATTCGCCCTGCCCTTCAACGGCTCGGGCGACGCCATCCTGACCGAGCTGGTCAAGAGCAACCTGGAAGCCGCGGCGCAGAAGAAGCTGATTTAGCAGCGGGCCTACAACGTCGGCTTCAGCGCCACCAGCATGAAGCCACAGATGATCCCCGCCAGGGCGATCAACCAGCCGATCCGGTGCGCGCGGTTCTTCTGCGCCTGGCGCACCGGGTCCACGGGTTTCTTCTTTCTCACGCATCCACCTCGAAAATACAGAGCCCGTACGAGCCGTGGGGTATGGGCGAAGACGCGGAACACAGGCAGCCTTCGCGCCGAAGCGGCAGGCAACCTACGATGCTCTGCGGCCGCAGGCAAGCCCTTCGATCACCCCTAGCGCCGCTCCGCCAGAAACGGGGGTGGGCGGCGGCGCCTTCGCATGCCGTCATGGCGCTGCGCATCAACGCGCCTTCTTGCCGTCCTTGCCCGAGGTGGAGCCGTCGCCCGCCCTGGCGAAGGCCCTGATCACATCGCGGACGACCTTGCGCTGCTCGGCCGGCAAGGCCAGGAAGGCGTCGATGGCTTCGCGCTCGCGGTAGAAGCTGGGATCTTCCCACTGCGCCCGCTGCTCGCGGATCGCCGACAGCGCACGCTCGCCGAAGCGCAGGGCCTGGGGCTCGACCTTCAACCACTGGGCGATGACCTGGAGCTTGTCCTGCGAGGGAATGGACTTGCCACTCAGCCAGCGCGAGACCGCCTGGAAGGTGACGGATCGTCCCCAGTAGCGGGAATTGAACTCCCGTTCCAAGACGGCGGGACGGTCAGGATAGCCCGCAGCGAGCATGGCGCTGCGCAGGCGTTCGGCGAATTCCATTTTTTCGTTCATGGAGGCGGACGTTAAGTTCCGGCCCCATGCCAGGCTGAACATTCGGTTGAATTGATAATTGAATTCATGCTTTCATTCGCTCGCGAAAAGCCGGAGAAGGACCGTCGGTAACGGGTTTGATCGCGCGCGGATCATTTCGTCTTCATGCCGGCGCACGGCGATGCGAGTCGTCACGACGCAGCGGTAACCGTGGAAACAGAGGTCGTGGCCCGACGCCAGGCGGCGTCGGCTCTCCAGAGGAAAAGGAATGCCTACCCTTCATCACGTGGCTTTCGAAAGCCACAGCCTGCCCATACTGCACCGGCCGGATGGCTCCTGCTGCTGGATGGCGCCTCGCTGGCGCAGCTGCTCGGCTATGCCGACAGCCTCGACGCCCTGCATGTTCATTGCCGGATCGAGGGTTTCGTCTTCGGCAACCAGCCCCGCCCGACGATCTGGATCGACATACGCAACGCCCACCGCCTGGTGTTCCACAGCGAGTTGCCGCTGGCCGAACGCCTGGCGCACTGGATCAGCCACTGGCTGTTGCCCTATTTCAGCAACAGGCGCTCGCAGCCGCATATCCGGCGGACGACCATTGGCGAGCAGCAACTGCGCGTACTGCACTGGCGGGACGAGTGCTGGCTTTCCCTCAACGGCACCATGCAACTGCTCGGCACGACGGACCAGGCCCTGCTACACGCTCTTGCCGATCTACGCGCCAGCGTGCGCTGACGGCCCGCCAGCCGAGCGCCGCGCCGCTACACGGCCCCGACTCAAGGCGCGCCGAACAGGGCCGTCCAGTAGATGCCCGCATCGCTCTGCGGATCGACCGCATAGGCCGCGCCCAGCTCGCCGAAGCGTGGGTTCATCAGGTTGGCGCAATGGCCGGGGCTGGCCAGCCAGCCGTCGACCACCTTGCGCGGGCCCGGTAAGGCGGCGGCGATGTTCTCGCCGATCTGCCCGCCGGCGTAACCGGCCAGCTCGGCGCAATCGCCGGGGGTGCGGCCATCCTTGCCGAGATGGCTGAAGAAGTTGCCATTGGCCATGGCCCGGCTATGGCTTTCGGCCGCTGCGCCCAGCGTGGCGTTCCAGCCCAGCGGCGGTGCGGCGGCGAAGGCTTGTCCGCCGCACTGACGCGCCTGGCCACGGGCCGCGTTGATCAACTCCAGCAGTTTCCGTCCTTCCGCCTGCCAGTCGCCCAGGCGCCCGTCGAGCAGCGGCCGCGCCAGCACGATGCGCCAGTCGCGGCCCTCGCGGCTGACGCCGATATCGACGAACTGCGGGTCGAGCAGCACCTGGCAGAAGCTCTCGCGCAATGCCTGCATCGCGGCCTCGGCGTCCCGCGGGCCGGACAGGCTGATGGCCTGGACCGTCAACATCGAATAACCGGCACGCGCCAGGGCCTGCTGCAGGTCGCCCATCTGCTGCACCGGCAGAACCAGCCGCGAATCGGCCGCCAGCGGCGTCAACTCTTCGCTGGCGTGGCCGGCACATCGCTGCACTTCGCTGCGATAGGCATTGATCGATTCGAGCAGTTGCGGCTCCTCCACCGCACCGACGGCACCCGCGAACAGCAGCCCCAGAAACGACAAGGCGAAACGTACAACCGATGATCCAATGCGCATGGATAGGTCTCTTCGACATGAATGCTCCATGATCATGCAGGACCGCACAAACCGCCAGCCACCGGCCATCCCGAACGTGAGGTGTTCGTTCACTTCGAATCGTGACTTGATTTCCTACGGATGCTCGATAAGGTGGCATGAGTGATGGCGCAACGCCATCCAATTAAAACCCAACTACTCAGGAAGAGTCATTCATGTTCAAGAAAGTGAAGATGTGCGTAGCGGTCCTCGGTATTTCCCTGCTGGCCGGTTGTGCATCCGTCCCAATGGAGCCCGCAGACAAAGATCAGACATTCAAGGCATTCCCGACCCCGCCGCAGGATCAGGCCGGCCTGTATATCTTCCGCGACTCATCCATGGGCCCCGCGCTGAAGAAAACGCTCAAGATCGATGACGAAGTGATCGGTGAGACAGCCACCAAAACCTACTTCTATCGTTTGGTCAGTCCGGGCTCGCATACGTTGGCGACCGAATCGGAATTCAGTGACAACGCCATCAGCCTGAATGCCGAAGCGGGCAAGAATCACTACGTCCGGCAATCCATCAAGCTCGGCCTCTTCGTGGGAGGTGCGAAGCTGGAAGAGGTTTCCGAAAGCGAAGGTCAGAAGGGCGTGCTGAGCACCAAACTGGCTCGCTGAAGAACGATTGCGATCGAGTTGCCCGGTCCGCCAACACGACACGAGCAACTTGCCCGCCAACGTGCTGTCGGCCCTCCAGGTCGGTAGCACGGCCCTCGATGAAGCATCGGTTCCGCACTCGCGACAAAACTGATGTTCATGCGCACACCACCTTACGCAGTTCATATGCCGCCAATCGATGGCGATGAAGCTGCCTGTGCGTTCAGCAATGAGGCGGCTATGATCGAACCCATGACCAGCCCGTCGCCACTCCGCCAGCCCTGTCCGCCCGGCACCTGCGACTGCAGGCGCGACGACCTGCAGCGCATCCCCGGCGCCGATGCGCGCATCCTGCTGCTGACCCGCCATGAAGAGCGCCGGCTGCTCGAGCGCCTGGAAGGCGTGCAGAACCTGCAGGAGCTGGAGCGTCTGCAGCAGCGGATGTTCGAGCAACTGGGCATTCGCATGCGCATCGCCCCGAGCCACAACGAGGTGCGCAGCATGCGCGGCATCGCCATCGATTTCGCCGAACAGCCCGGCCTGTGCCGCAAGACGCGCCAGGCCATCCCCGCGGCCATCCGCCGTGGGCTGGAGCAGCATCCGGAAATCGCCTACCGCCTGCTCGATGCGCACGACCTGCTGCGCGACGCCTGACGATCATTTTCCGGCCGCAACGGCGGTATCGCCGCACCGCTCAACGGTCTTCGTCGCGCGGGGCGTCGGGCACGCCCTCGCCGGCCTCGTCGAAGTCCGGGTCCTCGCCGGCCTCCCGCTCGCCACCGTCGTTCATGGTGACGTCCGGTTCGTCATCGAGCGCGGATTCGCCTTGCTTGCGCGGATTCTGTTTCATGGATGCCCCCAGACAAAGCCTGCGTGTGCGCTTCAATTTGGAGGCTGCCCCTGGGAGGTCGTTCAGCCTCCGGTGGTAGCTGGCGACGTATGACCCGCACATCGCCGAACGCTCCAAAACCGCGCCAAGCCGCTAGAATGGTCGGCCTTGTCCGCACCGCCACGAGCCGCCCCATGTCGCTACCCAAACACCACCTGGAACTGCTGAGCCCCGCGCGGGACGTCGCCATCGCCCGGGAAGCCATCCTGCATGGCGCCGACGCCGTGTACATCGGCGGGCCCAGCTTCGGCGCGCGGCACAACGCCGAGAACAGCGTGGCGGATATCGCCGGACTGGTGGAATTCGCCCACCTGTTCCAGGTGCGGGTGTTCGTCACGCTCAACACCATCCTGCACGACGACGAGCTGGAAGCGGCGCGCAGGCTGATCCACCAGTTGCATGAGATCGGCGTCGACGCGCTGATCGTGCAGGACATGGGCATCATGGAACTGGACATTCCGCCTATCGAGATCCATGCCAGCACCCAGACCGACATCCGCACCCTGGAGCGGGCGAAGTTCCTCGACCGCGCGGGCTTCTCCCAGCTGGTCCTGGCCCGCGAGCTGAACCTGGCCGAAATCCGCGCGATCCACGAACAGGTGGACTCGACCCTGGAATTCTTCATCCATGGCGCGCTGTGCGTGGCGTTCTCCGGGCAGTGCAACATCTCCCACGCGCAGACCGGGCGCAGCGCCAACCGCGGCGACTGCTCGCAGGCCTGCCGCCTGCCCTACACCCTGAAGGACGACCAGGGCCGCGTGGTCGCCTTCGAGAAGCACCTGCTGTCGATGAAGGACAACAACCAGAGCGCCAACCTGCGTGCTCTGGTCGAGGCCGGCGTGCGCTCGTTCAAGATCGAGGGGCGCTACAAGGATGTGAGCTACGTGAAGAACATCACCGCCTACTACCGCCAGCGCCTGGACGCCATCCTCGCGGAACGTCCCGACCTGGCCCGCGCCTCCAGCGGCCGCACCGAGCACTTCTTCGTCCCCGACCCGGACAAGACCTTCCATCGCGGCAGCACCGACTACTTCGTCAGCGAGCGCAAGATCGACATCGGCGCCTTCGACTCGCCGACCTTCACCGGCCTGCCGGTGGGTGAGGTGCTCAAGGTCGGCAAGCAGAATTTCGTCGTCCAGACCCACGAGCCGCTGTCCAACGGCGACGGCCTCAACGTACTGGTCAAGCGCGAGGTGGTGGGCTTTCGCGCCAGCGTGGTCGAGCCGCTCGGCCAGTTCGAGGTGGACGGCCAGGCGCAGTGGCAGTACCGCGTCGAACCCAACGAGATGCCGGCGGCGCTGCGCCAGTTGCGGCCGAACCACCCGCTCAACCGCAACCTCGACCACAACTGGCAGCAGGCGCTGCTCAAGCCCTCCGCCGAGCGCCGCGTCGGCCTGCGCTGGGCCGCGCGGCTGCGCGAGGACGAACTGGTCCTGAACGTCACCAGCGAGGAAGGCGCCCAGGCCACGGTTTCCCTGGCCGGCCCGTTCGGCGAGGCGAAGAAGCCCGAGCAGGCGCTGGCGCAGATCACCGATCTGCTCGGCCAACTGGGCACCACGATCTACCACGCCGAAGAGCTGGAGATCGACGCGCCTCAGGCGTTCTTCATTCCCAACTCGCAGCTCAAGGCGCTGCGCCGCGAAGCCATCGAGGCGCTTAGCACTGCCCGCGAAGCCATGCGCCCGCGCGGCGCACGCAAGCCGGTCAGCGTGCCGCCGCCGGTCTACCCGGAAGCGCACCTGTCGTTTCTCGCCAACGTCTACAACGAAAAGGCGCGGACCTTCTACCACCGCTACGGCGTGCAACTGATCGACGCGGCCTACGAGGCCCACGAGGAAACCGGCGAGGTGCCGGTGATGATCACCAAGCACTGCCTGCGCTTCTCCTTCAACCTCTGCCCCAAGCAGGCCAAGGGCGTCACCGGCGTGCGCACCAAGGTCGCGCCGATGCAACTGGTGCACGGCGACGAGGTGCTGACCCTGAAGTTCGACTGCAAGCCCTGCGAGATGCATGTGATCGGCAAGATCAAGGGCAACATCCTCGGCCTGCCGCAACCCGGCAGCGCCGCCAGCGTGGTCGGGCACATCACGCCGGACGATCTGCTCAAGACCATTCGCAACAGACCGCAGGGTTAGGCTCACGACCTGCATCGTGGCGGGGCGAGTGCTCGCTGCTCTCGTGGGAGGCCCTGAGCAGGCCTTGCGGCCTGCAGTCGCCGCGAGGTCGCGCCTCCCACCGGTCCGGC